>JAHJLU010000605.1 GCA_018821745.1 Myxococcota bacterium
AAGATTTTTGTTGATCAAGGCCACGTGAAAATCCCCGGAAGCGCTCTGGTCCAGAGCCTCACTTGCCAGGGTGAGGTGCCTGAAGTTCCATCCGAGAGCCGGGGTCAGAGTGCTGGTCAGGGTGTTCAGGAGTGCGCTCTTGTCATCGACAACCAGGATCTGGATCGGGGGCAGCTCCTCATCGGGGATGCCGCTGATGGCTATGAGATCTTCTTCTGCATCCATGGCCTTTATATGGAGGGCAAACATACGCTTGAAGAACTTGTTGTGCACGTCCGCGACTTTCTTCAGCAGCCGGTCACGTTCCCCCTTGTAACTGACGAGGGCCGCGTACTCTTTCACTTTAATAATGAGATAATCTCCAACGACATCATTGAGGATGACGAACTCATAGCAGCCGAGGTTGTTTGCCTTGATCACGTGGTTGGCCGAGCACTTGTGGCGGGCGAGCATGATGGGGTGGGTAACAGGGGAGACTGTTCTACATTTTTTCAGAAGCCGCAACCCCTCGTTTTGCTCGGGAGTATCCAGATCAAAGAGTGCAACCACGAAAAATTTATTTTCAAGGAGGTGCACCGCCTGACTGTAATTGGACAGGCGAGTGACCAAAAACCCTTCCTTGTTGAGCAGTCCGACTATTTCTTCAGCGGCCTTGTCTTCTCCCATTACCAGGAGGATTTCAAGGCCCACATAACTGGGTCGATTTTCCATGGTATTTCCTTATGGTGGGCGGTTTCCAATCGGGGAAACCCCGGTCGTTTCGCCACTCATGAAATTTGCTCGAAAACTGTACCAGATTTGCTCCGGTTCCCATAGGTATTTTTACAATCATGTGGGGCGGCCGCTGTGCTAAAAGCGGCAAGCTACACAGGGGAGGGGACCAGCCTGCGGTTCATGAATCAATGATATTTCATGGACGCTGCAGGAAAGAAATGCGTCGGCCGAACACCCGATACTTCCCCTTGGCAACTGGAGAAAATTATATTACTCTGTGTGGAAACAAGAGATGGTTATTCCCACGCTTGTTTCTTTTTTGCGAGGAGGTCCTTTGCGAGTAACGTTTTATGGTGCCAGAGGGTCCTATCCCCTTTCTGATGCGAATCAGCGTCAGTTCGGTGGTCACACGACCTGTTTTCATGTTGAGTGTCCCGAGGGCGAGCATATCATTATTGATGCAGGTACGGGGATACGGGCGCTGGGAAAAAAACTCATGCAGGGGGAATTTGGCAGGGGAGAGGGTGTCGCCCACATGTTTTTCACCCACACCCATTGGGATCATATCCTCGGGCTCCCTTTCTTTGATCCGCTCTTTATCCGAGGCAACGTGTTTCACCTCCACACGGCGAAGTTGCCCTATGCGAACATTCAGGGGATTTTCAACGGGCTGTTTAATCCGGACATTTTCCCCGTGCCTTTCAATGAACTGGACTCCCAGATTGAATTGACGGAACACAAACCCCCGGGCATGCTCCGGATTGGAAGCGCAACTGTCTCGTATATGCAGATTAATCATAACAATGTTACGCTGGGGTTCAGGGTCAACGCAGGGTCCCACTCCGTCACCATCCTCTCGGACAATGCCATTATTGAGCTGGCACGCATGGGGGACGGTTTCACCAGAAAGTACGCGGCGGATCCGGAGGGGTTTGTTGCGCAATACAGGCAGGCCCAGATGGAGTTTGCCATGGGTACGGATATTCTGGTGTGTGATACCCATTTTAGCAAGGAAACTATTAAAGGTCGGGAGCACTGGGGCCATTCAACACCCGACGAGGCGATTCGGCTGGCCCATGACTGTTCCCCCAAGTACCTCATTCTTCATCACCATGACCCCGAACTGCCGGACTCTGAAGTGATTGCCAAGGAGCAATACGTACAGGAAGCCCTGACAGGCTCGGCGGTTACAGCTATGGCTCCCTATCCGGGGCTTACCATTGAACTGGGGGAAAACTAGAATGGAAATTCGAGTATGGGGTTCCCGCGGGAGTTTCATCTGTCCGGAAGAGGGCTTTTCCCGATATGGGGGCAACACTACATGCCTCCAGATAACCGATGCCCAGGGACGAACACTGCTGCTTGATGCGGGGAGCGGGCTGATACGGTTCGGGAGGCATGTGCTTGAGCAGGGCGTACCTGAGAGCCCTGTGTTCCATCTGCTTTTAAGCCATACGCATATTGATCATCTCCAGGGATTCTCCTTCTTCACTCCCATCCACTTCCCCAACACCAGGGTGAAGATTTATTGTGCGGGACATGAAGTGAATCGGGTTGAAGATACGTTTAAAAGAATGTTTCATAAAAGCTATTCCCCAATCCAGAAAATTGAAAACCTGCAGGCGAATATTGAGTTCATTGAGTTGGAAGAGTCTCACTCCTACAATGTTAACGGGTTTATGGTCTCGCCGCTGTTCCTGGAGCATCCATCCCCGACCTTCGGGTTTCGGGTACATTCCGGGGAAAAATCCTTCGGGCTGATTACAGACCATGAGGTGAGGGATCCTCACTTGAACGCCCGGGTAGTTGATTTTTTTCAGGGTTGTGATCTTGTTTTTCATGATGGGCAGTACACTCCCGAAGAGTATGACAGCGCCGTCGGATGGGGGCACAGCTCCATTGACGCAGCCATTCAGAACGGCAAGGATACCGGGACCCCGCGCCTGGGCATTTTTCATCACTCTCCCGATCATGACGATGAAGATTTGGGGGAACTTGAGGCCCGGTATACTGCAGCCAACCCCGACATGGATCTCTTCTGGGTCCGTGAGGACATGAGTATCTCCCTGTAATTGAATCAAACTGGTTGGTTGATTTAACAGGGGTGCTATAGTAAAATCGGCGTTGTCCCTCAGGGATGCACGTTTTTTGCCAAACAGGTGTTATGCACCTTTCGCCACCGGAGGAAAGAATGAAGCGGATTTCCCTTTTCTTGCTTGTGTTATGCACCATTGCGGGCCTTTTTGCGGCCGCATGTGATGATGACTCGAATAATGAAAATAATATCAATAATGTAAATAATAGTAACAATACAAACAATGTGAACAACCTGAGCTGCGGAAACGGGCTGCTGGATGAAGGGGAATCCTGCGATGGGACAAACCTCAACGACCAGACCTGCCAGAGTGTGGGGAGTACATTTAATGGTGGCACCCTCGCCTGCAACACCAACTGCACCTGGGATGTGTCCGGCTGCAGCACAGGCGAAGAGGTTTGTGGAGATGGTGCCGTTGAAGGCCTGGAAGTCTGTGA
>JAHJLU010000606.1 GCA_018821745.1 Myxococcota bacterium
CGGCTTGAGATCACGGTGGAGGATTTTATGCCCGTGGGCTTCCCTAAGGGCATCAACAATGGAGAGAGCGATTCGGATGGTCTCCCTTGTGCTGAATGTGCCCCCCTGCCCCATCCTTTCGGCCAGATTTTCCCCCTCCAGGTATTCGAGGGCGATGTAGGGACACCCGTCAAATTCCCCCACCCCGTATATGGTGATGATATTCGGATGGTTAAACCGGGCGGTTATCCTGGCTTCAAACCGGAACCGCTCCAAGTCCGATGAAGACAACTCGGATCGGATGATCTTGAGGGCCACCTTGCGCCCCAGTTGTATATCCCGAGCCAGATAAACCTCTCCCATACCGCCTCTTCCCAGGGGCCGGAGGATCTGGAAATGGTCAACCATGGTGGTCGCGGATAAACTGAAGGCATTTTCTGAAACCATAACCCCAATATACTCTTCTTTTACATAATGAAAAAGAGGCGTGCCGTAAAAAGCTTCACCGTCCCATGGCGTCAGCTGCGGGGATCCCGCTCAGGCTCCCCAGGTTGGTGCTGTAGTATGCGTCCGTAGTCAAAATCCGATTTTTGGCCGGCGCCTTTTTGCCCGTGAGGTTGTCGTTCATGACAATTTTCCCGCCGGAAATTGTCACCTTCAGCCGCATCACCGTCCAGGTGGTTCTCTTTCCGTTGACCACAGCGTGGGCGTAGGCTGATACAACATATTCCCCATCCTGTGAGGCCACCTTGGTTTTTATCTCCCGCCAGAAACTGATGCCCTTGCAGACGTATGCCACCCTGCCCCGGTCAATCTGGAGCGGACGATTGGCGCTCCCGGAATCCTGGACAACTACCTTGCCGTTGCGACGGATATCTCCGGTGAAATCAAATCCTCTATAGTTTCGCCTGGAGGGAAACCAGGAAGAGTCCGCCGGAGGCGCGATCCATGTGCAGATTCTCGAGCCGACGCTTCCCCGTGAGAAGGAAAAATAGGCGAGAGAGGTCCAGCGACCCACCGCATAGAAGTGATTCTTGCCCGCGAATTTGTCGTTTTTAATGGCAAAATCTGTCATCCAGACAGTCTTCTTCCCGTACAACACCTCCATTTTGTATTTCCCCACGGGGAGTTTCTTGAGTTTATTGTACTTTCGGTAATCCACAGGCCACATCTTGGTCACTCCCGTGACTTTGGAGAAGCCGTCCCTCCCGGGGGATGCATAGCTGAAAGTGGCCCAGGCCATCTTCTTCCCCGTTTTTGTTTTGAGAATGATTTTCAGTTCCTTGCCCGAGGGCATGCCCTTGGTCCACCAGCCGGATCCCGGATACCAGCGACCGTCCTCCCCCACGAAGTGGAGAATTTTCTCGGTGACACTCTTCATTGTGGGGCCGCGCTGCTGGGCGTGGGCTGTACCGGAACAATACACCAGCATCAAGGTTATCATTATTGTTTTCATGATGAATCTCCTTCGTCCTCTTCAGGGTAATTCCCCGTGATTCACAGGGCAAAAGCAAGCCTGCCTAAAGCCAGCTCTTGAATCGTTTGTAATCCGCCTTGAACTGCACGCAGTCCGAGCTGCCCCTCTTATCGCAATAGACGTCGATACGCCGCTTGAGGGCCTTGTGGCAGGCGTCCACGGTGGCCTTCAATTTGCCGCGCACCATGGCATTGCCAGGACCCTGACAATAGGCGCTGCCCCGGTAATGGAGCGCTTTTTCGCAGTTCAAATCCGCGTTGGTCAACTTTCCCTTCTCCAGCTGCTGCTGAAAAGTCAAAGACCATGAGAGCAGGCTCCCGACGGAGTTCTTGAGGGTAAAAAGAGCTTTTGAGCTGTATTTTCCCCTCTTGTTCACCTTGCAGTTCACCAGGGATGAGGATTTCGCGGCATAGGTCGAGACGTCGGCCCCGTTGCCCACCGCGGTCCCCTGGCTGTTGGGCGAAATGACAAAAGTGATGATTGAGAGAAATAGTAACATGATGACTCCTTTCTTTGCCCCCTCTAATACCAAGTATCGTGCCAAGAATTCCAAACGCCCCATAACACTGTACAATCAATAGGGTGAATCCACTCCCTCCTTGTTTGGCGCGCCCCCGTCTCTTCCAAATGACAACGAACATCATCACCGGCGACGAACTTCGTCGCCACGCTGTTTGGGGGGCGGGAGCGGGATTGGCCGAATATTGAGGGTCTGGATACGTGAAATGAGGCTGGTTCCGGGAACACCCGGCGCCCGGGCTGCGCAGGCGAGAGTCAGGTGCCGTAAGATTACTGGCGGAGGCGGATGCGTCCGATGGCCTGTTTGCAGCTGTCACGCACCCAGTAGATCCGGGTCAATCCGCGGATTTTGTATGCCGCGTCCGTGGTCGAGATGATCTTCATGCGCCTGATGTGTTTTTTATTCCCGTATTCACCCAGATAGTAACACGCGTTGGCCTTCGTAGTGGGGTCCCGGCTCAGAAGCTGGTCGTAGAAGAACGAAGAGGCCTTGGGACACTTGGCCGCGATAAGATACCGGCCAAACGATGCGCGACC
>JAHJLU010000053.1 GCA_018821745.1 Myxococcota bacterium
AACGCCAGTTCATTCATGGAACCCAGTACGGCTCTGCTGGAGGATTTTGCGAACTGGACCTCATTGTATTCAGAAGCAATTTTTTCACACTCAGTCTCCGTAAAACCTTCCTGTGACAGAACCGGAAAAAGGAACTGGAGAAAGAGCTGTCCAAGGTCCCGTATTTGTGGACGACGCACATCGGGGACAAGAAAATTGAACAGCGTCTTGTCGTTGGCGAACAGAACACATTTCCTGCGATCGATGGAGATCAGATTAGCGTGCCAGGGACCCAGAACGCCTTCATTCACGTTACCTTCGTACAGAGCAGAGTCCACGACCCCCATCTCCTTACGAAGCTTTGCGGTACACTGAATTATCTGCATGGCTTTTTCTCCTGAATAAATAATCACTCTCCTGGTATGGAATACCGCCCCGCCCTGAACTGAACATACAATATTTTTCTTGAAGGTGCAGGGATTTTCACGTAGGCTTTTTATTAATAACTCTCCACACACTCCAGTACGCGCTACACGTTTTCTGACGCTATGGAACTACCTTCAGGAGTCACCATGTCCCATAAGCTCCCGCTCATCGCTGTGCTCTTCGCGCTCTCTGCCTGTTCGTCCACCATCAACCTGAAAAAGGGCTACATCACCTACAAAACCTACGGGATTCGAGTGGGAGACGCAGGTAACCGCCTTGAACCCAGCGGCTCCTGGGTGTTCGAGAACAAGAGAATCTACACCGGCGGTTCACTGGAGAAGCAGTTCAGGACGCAAAAAATCAGTTCCAGGGAACACCCGACGAAACGCTTCTGGGCCGCAAGACTTCCCGTGCTGCTGGAGTTTTCCCACAATGAGACCGGCGCATCTATCCTGTATACGGTTGTTGATATATCCCCCGTTCGGGCCGCGCTCAAGCTCGACGTGCTCCTGGATCGGTTCATCAGCGCCATAAGCGGGGACCACACTTTTCTCTCCCTGTCGACCTCGTCGAGCCTCTTCCACAGCAAGCGCCTCGTGGCCACCACCAAAGAGGTGGTCCAGAGCGGAAAACCACAGGCGCCGATTCTGCGTGCGACACTGGAGGTCCGGGATCCCGTGCTGATAAAGCTGCTGCCCCTCAAGATCGAATGGATCGTGAAGATCGTCCTGCAGCGCTTCACCTATCTTGGGAAAACCGAGACAACGTGGGGGAAACCCCAGACCTTCAACGCCCTCTCCATCGCTCTGTATATCGAGCGCCCACGGTATCTCTCCGTCACCCAACAGGACTTCGACAGTTTTCTGAAAAACGTTCATATCCTGCCGGGAAACAGCGTCAGCGACGCGAACAACTTCACCATCGACTGAGCCGCCTTTCAATTACCCGGATTATCAATGGCCACAAACGAACAGCTGTTGGCAGAAAAAAACGGCGCTGTTTACAGGGAGCGCATCCAGGTGACCATAGCGTGCACAATATCACTGTTAAACTGGGGGAGCGGTCGGGAGGGATCGCTGCGCTCCATGGAGTGGTCCGTGTCCTTGAACTCCCTGTAGAGAGTTTTGGCGCGATAGGCTGCTTGTATGGAGTTGACAATGGCGCGGTGGTCCCGGGCCGAGGTGGTGATATCGGCGCTTCCCCACATGGCGAGGACTGGAGCTCTTACCCTGGACCAATGGTATCCGAGATCGAGGGCTGCGAGCTGCTGAAAATAGGCGAAGGAGCGCTCCCACAGGTAAAACGTCCTGTCACAGTGGGAAGTGAGGCGAGGGTAGGCTTTACAAATCTGGGCCATGGGCATCTTCTTTTTATAGAAGAGGTCCAGCACAAGCTCGTGATCCGCCATGAGAGACGTCAGTTGTTTCTGAGGGAGTTTTCTGAGGCGAAGCTGCCTCAGATAGTTCTCCCGCTCGTAGGTGAGCCACGACGTAAACCCTGCCCCATATACCATAACACCCGCCACGGGAATCTTTTCGGCGAGCTGTGCTGCGAACCCGCCCCCCATGCTGTGCCCAAAAATAACAATCTTGCGCGAATCCACGTATGGCAGGCTGCGCAGCTTGAGCAGCGCGGCGAAAAAGCCTTTCAGATCGGTCTTGTAGTCCACATCCCTGCATTTGCCCCCCCCGCTGCCGCCCACGCCGCTTTTTTCCACACGCATGACCACGAATCCCGCACCCGAGAGTCCACGGACCAGGTGCCGGTAGGGGTGGTTCTTCTGCTGTGGCAGGGGCAGCCGGACGGAGGCGCAGGTATACCCCTGGATGAAGAGCACTGCGGGTGATGTCCGGGCTTTGGCCGGTCTGGTGATGAAGGCGCGGAGCCTGACGCCACCAACGCTGACGGAGCTCTCCGAGAGAAGAATCAGCCCTGCCCCTGGGGTTCTCGGAGGGGATCCGGCTCTATCGCAGCCGAGGAGCGCCATGGAGAGCAGAATTACCAGGGGAGAGAGAATTACGGCGTTCATCATCACGGTAACAATAGTGCGGCCAGAGGCAGATAGTGGCACCAGCCACGGACTGGATTATGAAGGGGAAGCCCCACATGGAAAAACTGCAGCAAGGGAGCGGGGCTACAGTTTTTTCGGCGATTTGGTGGTGGGGGGGGGGATCCACAGGGATTTCTCCACGGACCAGTACTGGAGCTCCGAGACCGTGGAATGGAAGAAGAGCCGGCCACCCTTATTGCCCACACGGATCTCAAACGCGTCCCGTCCGTTGAAGGTGATGCGCGCCACCACCCTGTCCCTGGTCAGGCTCTTCATCTCTGCCTCGGGACTCACGCCCTTGGCGTAGACCAGTTTCATGGTGCCCTTGGGTTTCCTCACAAAAGGGAGGCGCTTCTTCAGCGCCCCGGAGGGGAGATTCTTGCTGGCCGTGAAGGCATACCTGTTTCCCCAGATGGCCAGATACCCCACATCCACCTTCTTCTCGTACACCGTGTACCCCCCTTTAATAAAGCGATTTAAAAGGGCTTTAAAGGGGCGGCGCTTCATGCCGCACCAGGGATACCTGCCTGTGCAGTACTTGAAAGCTGAGGCCTCCTTGCGGGAGCGGGAGTAGCGGAACAGCATGGTCCCTATGCTTCCCGACCTGTATTCGGTGGAGTCGGCAGAGACCATCTGCCACAGATGTTTCGAGATGGTGGTGCCGTCTGAGAGAGTGAGGGTGACCTTGGCCACCGTCCTGGTGGGGCCGTCGGAACTCTTCCCCTTGTCTTCCCACGCGTAGGTCGCCTTCCCCACCGCCACACCCCAGCCGCCCGGGAGTGCTGCCATCTCGGCCCCCGAGGTGATGACCCGGGGGTGGGGAACCTCTGTGGGCACCGAATCATAAGGTTTCTCGCCGGGCGCAAGTTTTATGGACTCCACCTTGAAATACCGCGCGCGCTGTGCCCTGGGATCCGAACTGGTATAGGCCATTCCCCCGCAGATCACCACCCGCTTCCCGATGTATTGCATGTGCTCCTTGCCGTACCACAGCGTGATGCCTACTCCCCTGCCCTCTTTGGTGTAGACCGTGACTCCCTGAACCCCTTTTCCGTAGCGCACGGGGTCGATCTCCAGATATCCCTCATAGGTGGTGCAGGACTTTACAGTGGGAGCCTTCTGCGGCACCTGGGGTTTGACATCCATGGGGTCCGAAGCGCCACCCCTGGTGCGCTCGGGAGTCTCCCCACCGCCCTTGGAACCGGTCCCGCAGGCACAAGCCAGCTGACTTACCACAACAAAACCAACCCATAGGAACGACCGCATGACACACCTCCGTTTATCCACGTTGCGCCCTATTATACCGGCAAAAACACGCCCCGCCACCTTTATGTGTCAATCTCTGCCCCCCACACCAGTGGACCGCCTCAGAGTGCCTCACTGCGCGCAATCCGGGTCTGCCCCATCGATGAATCCGTCGAGATCGTTGTCTGTTCCGTCGTCACAGTCGGTCTCCCGGGTGGCAAAAAAACTGCAGGAGATATTGTAGGTCTGATCCTCATCGAGGCCCCCGCTCTGCACCACCGTGAACCTGGATCCCCGGGACGGAAAATGGTCCTCCCCGCGGTTGCACTGGG
>JAHJLU010000607.1 GCA_018821745.1 Myxococcota bacterium
TATAGCCCTCTGTAATAATTTATCAAGTAACAATGCTCTACAAGCTGCGTTGCCCTGCGATAACAGTTTCTGGCAGGAAAAACATCATCCGCCTATCGGCACTGCTGATAGCGGATTTCACTGAAAACCCATATGAAATCGTTGCTCCTGTAACGATTCCCCGTTTTCCGTTCTTCCGTGTACTTGAAGGTCATCATCCGGCACCACTTTTCGTGCTTGAGCTTGATGAGGGCCGCGCCTGTATGGTACCGGTTCAGAATTATCCCGATATGGTTCTTGGTATAAGACCACTTGCGCTCATACAGGCCGGTTTTTTTCACGACAACACCGGGGAATCGCTTTTTGAAATTTTTACGTGCAACCCGCTCCACAGCTTTCTTGTGGTAGGGATACTTTTTCCCCAGCCATTTTCTTGTGCTGGCAGTCTCCTGCAGGGTTTTGGAGGTGGCCACGGTGATCACCTTCGCTTTTTTTGCTGTCCCCTTTTTATCCACCGGGACCTGCAGCAATTTCTCCAGCATGACCGCGGTCATGTTGAGCTTTTTCTCGATATCCTTGGGAGAAGTAAAGAATTTGGCCAAGGGAGCATAGATGAAGCCCTCACCCTTCTCCATGTCTTTGATGGCCCGGTTGACTGTCGCGACAAAGTTTGCGTATTCATTGGCCATAATGACAACAGCTGCCTTCTTGAATGCATTCTCCCAATCCCGCGCAATCTGGCACTGGTAGGCAAAAGATTTCTCCCACTTCCCGTATCGGTTCTGATTGGTGATATTCTTGAACTCGCCGTTACATGCCTTGGCCACCTCTTTGATCCGCTTGATATGGTCCGGCATGGCTGCGATGAGGTTCCGGGCATAAACCAGCTTCTGCTCCTCCCTGGTGAGTTTTTTGGGAGTTGAGTCCCCCCCGATGACATGGGATTTCTTCGGCGTAGCAGCGACAACCCCTTTTGACCTGGCCAGTTTTTCTCTGGCGAGAGTGCGAATGGCGCCACCCAGACTGAAGGGGCTTGATGTTCCCGGTGTCCTGGTGATACCGTTGAGCAGTAACAAAGAGCTCTGGTAATCTTTGCCAAAGAATCGTTCTTTGAATTTTTTCTGGAGCGGATTCAGGAAAAAACTTGATCGCTGGTAGCGATTGTTTGCTCCGTAACGGGAGCGGGGGCCCGGTCTTCCTCGGTAGGCCTGGGCTTCTACAATGGAAATCTGCGTGAAACTGAGCAACGCTATGATTGGTATAATTCTGGCCATGGGAAATCTCCTCTTTCTCATTGAATGTCCCGTTTTGCCCGACTGTGGGCACACTTCACATTTCGGTTCCCCGGTACAGTATTATTCACCCGCAAATATGTCAATTACATTATCTTTTATTTTCGAGTATCTACCACCATTTCCCATGGCCCGAAAACACACCTGACATCACTGCAGCAACGCGTTCGCGGCTCGATTTCCATCAAACATAATTCTATTAAGGAATACGTGTTCAAAGGGGAAAGAAGAGAAAAAGATCCAGAAAGCTCTCGTGAAAGTGAGGGGTAGCTATTTTTTTGCAGGAGGGAGGGTGCGGGCGCAGCGGAAACCGATATGGGTCATACGGACATTCTCCACCTTGCCTGCGCGGAAGGTGGCTTTGACCGCGTTGGTGTTGAACGCGCCACCACGAAGAACCCTTGACGCCGTAGGCTTGGCCGGACCTTTGGGATCACGGACCATGGAGGAGGCCACAGACTTGTAGTAGCCGGGATCGTAAAAATCAGCCACCCACTCCCACACGTTGCCTACCAAATCATGGATTCCGAAAGAGGAGGCGCCCTTGGGTCTGGAACCCACTGGCCAGGTGCCGCCCTTGCCACATCCTGACATGTTGGACCCATCGTCCCAGACGATGGACAGCTTGCAGTCACCGGACTTTTCCCCCCAGGGGAAGAGGGTGTTGCGGTTTTTTCCCCGGGCGGCAAACTCCCACTCGGCTTCCGTGGGGAGTCGTTTTTTCGCCCACTGACAATAGTTGTTGGCCTGGTTCCAGTCCACACAGTTCACCGGGTGAGATGCCCGATCTTTTTTGCCCCAGTTGCAGTTGTGCTGCTCGGATTTATCGTCTGACTCCTTGGGGACACTGCATTTCCCCGCGTCGACGCATTTTGCATAGTGGGCGACCGTCACTTCGGTGCGATCCATGGCATAGGGGGAGAGACACACCATATGCGCGGGCTTCTCAGCTTCTTCACCCTTCTCGTCACCCATGAAGAAACACAGATCGCTCCCCCGGATGTTCTTCATTTTTTTATAGCCTTCGGGGATGCTGACCGGTTTTTTTGCCGGCTTGATGGGTTTCTTTTTAGCCACCATGGGCGCCGGTGCCATGGCCACGGGCTTGGGTGCTACGGGTTTCTCAGCTTCTTTTTTTCGGTGAGGCACGACCTTCACATAGATGAAGATTGCGGCCACAATGAGAAGAGTCATCACGGAGAAGGTGGCAAAAATCAGAGGCATCCTGCTTCTCCCGGAAGCAAGCAGTGTCTCGGCGGTGGCGGTCTGGTTGGAGACAAGGGACCCGCGGGGCATGGTCGTACGACCCGTCGCCCCATGGGAGGCCAAATCCGAAGCGGCCACAGTCTGGGCAGAGGAGAGAGAGTCGTCATCGGAAATGGGGAGGGTGTCATTGAGAGGCACTCCCCGCAGCTCAGGCTGAGCACCGGCGATGGCAGCCAGGAACTCGTCATAGAATTGGGTCACAGTGGATTGACGGTCCACCTGCTCTTTGGAGAGGCTGCGGCGGACCATTTCGCAGAGGGCATCGGGAAGTCCCGTCACCTTCTCACGCAGGGGAATGGGTGGTTCAATGAGCAGGTTCACCAGCAGATCCGCCACGGAGTTTCCCGTAATGGGCAGCTCCCCAGTGAGCATCTGGTAGACGATGACACCGAGGGAATATACATCGCATCGTACGCCAATCTCGGTGCCGTCGCCCCTAGCCTGCTCGGGGGCCATATA
>JAHJLU010000608.1 GCA_018821745.1 Myxococcota bacterium
GCTTACCGCTCCAATTACTGCCGCCACCAAGCATGGATATTGTTTCTTTGGTCATGTATTAGCTTCCTAAATATAAGCTCTATAGATGTCAATAGCATCTGAGAGCATCGGTTGTTAACCAATAGCGGACGGAACTGCCCAACGGTTGCACCTGGACGAGCACACCAGATCGCTTGATTACTTCCACTTTGAGGTATTTCGTGGAATAGAAAAACGCTCTTCTCATCTCGAGTTCCTCAAGAGCTTTTGTGGCTTCACCGTTCTCCTGTTTGGAGTAATACACGACCTGTTCAATTACGCTTTTCTCGATCGAGAGCGGATATCCCACCCCGATAGAACAAAGTTCTGTGGCTTGGGCACTCACTGAAAGCAACAACACAAGAATAAAGGTAAAAAGTGCCTGTTTCATGAAGATCATCTTAATTTTGCATAGATGCAGCAAATGTACCAGTGCGATATTCAGAATGCGTATTGTTATTAGGAACGAGTTCCTTCAAGGTTAAGGTCTCAAGAAAGGTTGACAACTGAGAGAGACTTTCGCTCTGAGGATAACGTCGCAATGCCTTTTCAACGTTGTTGCTTTCCACTTCCAAGGTGAGCATGGGGTTATATTCAATCTCCAGCGTACGGTGTTCCCTACCCTCTAGCCTCCATCGCCATCCTTCAACACTCTGAACTCCTGGGAATGAGGCTCCCCGGACAAATGGCGCGGTATCGGACACATGTACCAGAGCAACAGGGTTGTTATTCCATTTTTCATAGCCAGGAATGCGATATCCTGAAAACTCGCTCTGCAAGCCATCAAGAACGATTTGCACCTCGGGTGTTATGCCCCAGGCTTTGGTTTGGAACTCATGGACAATCATGGGTTTGAATTGCAGATAGTTTGATCCTTTCGTCCCGGACCCTGCTTTCGAGATCACAGCATATCGAACATCGACAATCCTTTGTTGGCTTGGTTCGAAATCCATTTTCCAGAGTAACCAATATATTTTTTCAAGATGGGAAAATTCATACTCACCCTTGTCTTCGATGATCAAGCGCTCTTCAGAGGAGCGTTTCAGGTGGATGGCTTGCGAATCGACCTGGACCTCAGGATTCTGGATCATTTCAGGAGCAGTGGATGCAAGCCCCAATTTGAGTATCTGGTTGGAGGTCGCCATGGAACTGAATTGATAGTTGCCATTGAACCAGCACTGTTCCTGGCCGAGTTCGATTTCGACTTGCTCTGAAACAAGAAACACGCTGGAGGCCAGTCGCGAGGGGCGTACGCCAAGATATGTGTACGCTGTCCGCTCCTGGGCCATAGAGCCAGGAACGATGCTTACGAGGAGGAAGATGGTGCAGATGATGGTTTTCATTATTCGTTACTTGCTGTCGGTTCATTTGTGCGGCATTCTCATCGTTTGATAACTCGCATTCCCAGGAAATGGCAACTCTCAGTATAAGTGAATCCGAAAATTTCAGAATACAGGCATGTTATACATCATGAGCCTGTACGCAAAGCATCTTGATATTACCTCATGAATAACCTAAATATTATTCAGGGGGGGGGATTATGGAACGAATTTCGATAGATGCCTTGCAGGTCGGCATGTACGTTTTGGAGGTTGGCGAGGGATCCTTTGACAATCCCTCCACCAAGATCAACATGTCCATGATGTTTGAGCAAGAGATCTTGGCATTTCGGCAGGCCGGCATTAAAACCGTGTTGATTGATCCCGAACGCAGTCATGTCCCTCACGCTAAAGAGACTGCCCCAGTGACCACTGATTTCCGTAAGAGTTTGCAGGAAGTTGACCAAAAATTAGCAAAGGCTGTGGCCTATTCGCGTTCCATGATGACCGATGTCAGAATGGGAAAGTCCGTCAACCCCGAAGAAGCCACCCCTGTGGTGAATGAAATTCTTGATTCTATCTTTCGCAACGAATCTGCCGCACTTTTCCTTACAAAATTAGGTAATTACGACGACTATACTTATATGCATTGCGTGAACGTCTCGGTGTTGGCCTCCGTCTTTGGCAAACACCTTGGGCTCAAGGACAAGGACCTGTTCAATCTGGGGCTCTCCGGTTTGCTCCACGACATTGGCAAGTCACTTATCCCGGATGAAATCCTGAACAAGCCCAGCAAGTTGACCAAAGAAGAGATGGAAACCATGCAGGCGCATCCCCTCAAGGGCTACAAATTGCTCAAGGACACAAGCGGTCTGCACCCAAATGTTCTTCTGGGCATGCTCCAGCATCATGAAAAGTGGACTGGAGCTGGATATCCACTGAAAATTTCTGGAGAAAAGATCAATACTTTTGCGAGAATACTTGCCGTTGTCGACGTCTATGACGCCATGACCAGTAACCGGGTATACCACACCAAACGAGCGGAAACCGATGTACTCGGGTTCCTCTTCAGTCACAAGGCCGACTTTGCTCCCGGATATGTGGAGCGTTTCGTAAAGGCGGTGGGCATCTATCCCGCCGGAACCCTGGTCCGTCTCTCTGATGACCGGTTGGCCGTGGTCTGCAATGCCAATCCCGAAGACTCTCTCAAGCCATATCTCTCTGTAATTTCAGACCGAATGAAAGTGTCACCCGCCTGCACGCAGTTTGATACCCTGGCTGAGGGCAATCCTGAGTTGAAAATCATCGAGGTGCTCGACCAGCAGGAACACAATGTGGACATCACCTCCCTGAAACACTGATGGGCACAACACCGACCATTTCCCTGGTCGCCCTCACAAGTCCTCAGAATTTTTCGATCCTGAGGACTTAGGTGATTGCAAAACGTGGTGTGGTTGTACATGAAGAAGCCCCGAAGTTCTTGCGAACTTCGGGGCTTTTCTATCGGTGGTGCCGAGGGGGGGACTCGAACCCCCACGGGATTTCTCCCACTACCCCCTCAAGATAGCGTGTCTACCAGTTCCACCCCCTCGGCACTATTGGAACCGCTACTCGGCCGGGGCCGGAGCGGGAGGGGTCTCTTCAGTGACAGGGGCTGCCTGTTCCA
>JAHJLU010000609.1 GCA_018821745.1 Myxococcota bacterium
CTCCCATGACCCTGGAGGCCATGAAGGCGGCACACTTCGGTGAGAGCGCCCTGGTCTCCTTTGTCCTCATCGGGTTCTTCTCCTACCCCGTGATCACCATCCTCTTCGGAAAATGGCCCATCCGTCCCTCAAATCTTGAGCAGCCCCAGGCGGGGTTTGCGGAGCTGGGCTGGACCTCTCTGGTGACCCTCTTCTTTTTTGTGATCCTCATTGTCCCCTTTTGGGGAATGGTATACTCCAAGGCCCTTGGGTCCTCCTTCGGGCTCAACACTCCCTGGTGGACTTCAATCAACGGTACCAGTCATCTCCACTGGGTCTTCGGCTGGTGGGAATGGTCCATTATAGCCCTGTTCATGACCGCCAACGTCTGGAGAGGGAAACCATGGAGCCTCATCAAGCTTCCCCAGCCCCTGAAAGGCCTCATCTCCATGACAGGGATTTTCGCCATCGGGTATCTCATGGCGATTCTCTGTGTCAAGATTATCCCCCTGTGGATTGGCTCCGATACCATCGCCACTCTCAAGGCGGCCAAACCGGGTAACGCCGAGTACATTCGCTTCCTGTGGTATCACGCCGCGGAGATCGCCGGTTTCATGCTCATCCCCTTTTTGGTGTGGCACCACTACTTCGAGGATCGTACTCCCTTTAAAGACGTTGACGGCTGGGCCGCCTTTGCCTTCCGTACAGCGGGTGTCCTCATCTTCGGTGTGCTCAACTATCTCTTCTTTTATTACGCTAACTTCGGCCACTGGGGACTGGGTAACTCCCACATGACCTCCATGTCCCACCGTTTCATCCACGGTGAGTCCCTGGTGTGGAACTTCTGGTGGATCATTCCCCTGCTGTGGAACGACTGGTTCTTCGGCAAGTGGGGCTTCTTCAAAGAGAACAAAGCCGCCCACTGACCCCTCCCGCCATTTCTCCATCCCGGAAATAATCAGACAATCAATCCCCTGTGGCCTGCGTGATTGCGCAAGTATGCGAGCGTTTGGTTACCTGTTTTCCTGACGTCTTTGGTTCCGGTCTTCTTGATGCGCTTTTATCCGGGCCAGTTGAATGATTGCCCCGCCTGCGATGGCGGCGCTGGCCATTTTGGGACTACTTGTCCCAGGGTGCTTTTCACAGACGCATCCGGCGCTGTTCATGACAATAATAACCGCTGACAGGGTGAGTCCCATTCCCATGCAGTGTTTCTCACAGTTGGGGACTGTCTGTGTGGGGATAGCACGTGTGGTGGCCTGTCTGATTTCCGGGTTACAACCGGCTGTAATCAGTGTTAATACTGCCGCAAGAAGGGAAAAATAAAAAAGTTTCTTCATGATATATTCTCCTTTGGGAATTGGGGATATTTTGATGAGCATCAGCTGTTGGACCCTGAAAAACCAGTTTTGGTACCCTTTTTTTTCATAAAATGACCATCTAAAATGGAGAGGTAATAATGGGCGTTGCGTGAAGGGGGAATATGGGCGATAGTTTGCACCACAGGAGAACAATCATGCGAAAACAGATCGTCGATTCCAATATCAGCACCAGCGCCGAGGCCAATGGCCCGTGGCTTGACATTGACGCCCTCGCCCGGGTTGAGATTACTTCGGAGGAGAGCACTCACCCCATTGAAGCGGCACTGATTCCCGGCGATCAGAGCGGGTGGCGCGCGGCCTTCCCCGGGGAGCAGACCATAAAGCTGCTCTTTGATGCCCCGCAGTTGATCCAGCGGATCTGGCTCCAGTTTGAGGAGACGCAGGTGGAACGTACCCAGGAGTTTCTCCTGCGCTGGTCTGCCGACAAGGGGGAGACCTTCCGGGAGATCATGCGGCAGCAGTGGAATTTCAGCCCTGCCGGATCAACACAGCAGAAGGAAGAGCTTCATGTGGAGCTCCACCTCGTCACGGTACTGGAACTGACAATTATCCCCAACATCAGCGGTGGTGGCATCGCCTCCCTCAAGACCCTGCGTATTGCGTGACCTGAACGTCTGCGTGGAGTATTTTTGCCCCGGGGACTTCACCCATGCCCCGGCTAAATATCTTCATCGGTAAAATTGTCTTCGTGCTCCAGTGCCCGGATGAAGTCTTCGAATGAGGGTGAGAGGTAGATGATTCTGTAGTCATCTTCCTGGTCAACATGGACCACCTGGGGTTCTCCGCGGGGGCCGCAGTGCCTGTAGTCCAGGCAGATCATGTCGTGGCCCGCCGAGGGGCAGTCTGCAAAATAAACGCCAATGTCGGGGTACTTCCACTCCTCAATCCAGAAGCGGCTCCCGAACTTTCCACCCAGAGAGTTAACCTTCTCCCGGCCGATGCCGTGGATCCCCGTGATGGCCACGTGGTCTTCGGCCCAGGAGGTGGGTTCCGTGGTGGGCAGACAGGTGCGCACGGGTGTGCCGCCGTTCTGCTGTCGCATCAACGCCACGTAGGAGGCGGGGAGGGTGTACCCGAGCAGGGCCTGGATTTCGGTGAGCAGCTCTTCGGTAAAGGGAGCGCTGATGTATGCCTCTTCTGCGTAGTCGTCGTTGTCCCAGAAGTCCGAGAGGTCGAAGTCATTGAAGTAGGTAGTCATGGTCTCTCCTGAACCGAGTGAACCATCGGGTGTGGCTCCTGTCAACCCATATGCTCAAAATGTCACCCGGCGCACTTTTCATATCATGGCTGAAAAATTTTCCATTAGTAAAGCGCAGCTCTTTTTTCAGAGAGGCCAGTGGATAAAAGAGAATGAAAGCCTGTCATTCGTTGACGTTGGAGCCCGAGTAGGGGTGGTCACCCCAGGCCTGGACCGAGGCCGACTGGATCAATCCATCGAAGTAGAAGCGGGCGTTGAGATCCGAGCCTGGTTGGGGGTCGGCTCCCAGGAGGGTGGGCTGTCCCGAAGGCTCCACACCACCCGAGGTGTTGCCGGAGATACCGCCCAGTTCGTTGTCGACCCATAAATAGACTCCGCCGTTTCCGTCATAGGCCCCCACCAGGAAGTAGCCGTCAGCACCGTTGATGGAGGCGTTGGGGGCGGAGAGTCCTGTGGCAGCGATATTGTAAGTGTGATAGACGTAGGTGCCGCCCACCCGTACGCCGAATCGCAACCAGACCGTGCTGCCGTCGTTGTAAAGCTCCAGGGCGAACCCGCCCGCCTCTGCGGAGTTCATGACAGCCATGGTGCCCGTGAGGCTCGCCAGGGTGTCAAAGTTCAGGTAGGTCGTGACCAGGAAGCCCTCGGCGCTCTGGGGTGGATGGGAGCCCAGGTTGATGGCCCGCTCCGTGATTCCCGCAGAACTTCGGTAATCCAGTGAGCAGCCATAGCGGTCCTCTCCCTGGGGATCAAAGTGCAGGGGAGGTGTGCCGGTGGTGAGACCTGTGGGGAGGGTGCCAACGGCAATAGCGCTGCTGGTGAGACCGGCACCGGTGTTGGTGAGCACTGAGACGGCGGGATCTGCGGCGCTTGTGCATCCACTGGTGTTGATGTAGGCCCAGGTGTTGGTGTCTTCCACCACCTGCCGAGCGAGGTCAATGCGGTACTCGGCGGTGATCTGATCCACCTCGTCCCGAAGGCCCGCGATGAATGCCTCACCGAAGGAGCCCGGGATGGTATAGACCCCAGTTCCCACTCCCTGGGCCCGTGCGTAGGCTCTGAGCCCGGGGAGGTGCTTCTGGCGGTAGTCGAACTCCACCAGGTGGAATTGATTTCCCGCCACTATTGCGGCGATCTCTGTCTGGAACTGGCTTACATCGGCGATGGCGTTTTTTCCATAGAGAACAGAGAACCGGATATAGGGGGCGATGAGGGGGTAGTTGGTCAGGTGGTTGGAGATGGCCTGGAGGTAATTGAGTTTGGAGTTGAAGGCTCTGAAGAAGATGGGGCGGCCGTTCTTCACAAATTCCCGGTGGGAATTGAACAGATCCAGCAGGGCCACGGCGAAATCGTCGGGGGCCATGTCGCCCTCTTTGAGCTCGATGAAGAGCATGGCGCTGGAGGCGGCGAGGGTACTGTCCGCCAGCATTTCGGGGAGGGCAGGGCTGCCGCCGCAGGAGGCGAGATCCCCGTGGTACACACACAGGGTCCCCTGAGCGTCGGCTATGTCCAGCTCGATGAGATCCGCGCCATTGGTCAGGGCGCTGTGGATCTTGGAGAGGGCACCGGCGGTGTTGAAGACCTCGTTGGAGGGGCCGTTGTAACAGTTGTGGCAGGAGAGAGGTACCACGTTGCCGATGGCCGTGGTGGCAAGGTTTGCTCTGGCGACGCCCTGCCAGGGCAGGGGATTGGCAGCGCCAAAGTACTCAACGGTGGTGTCAAAGCTGGCGGCGGGGGAACAGCCACCCTGGGAGTTGCAGGCGGCGACTTCCAGGGTGTGAAGGCCCTCGGTGAGGCCTGCGGCAGTGTGCTGTTGCGCAATGGTCTGTGTGAAGCTTCCACCGTCGAGGCGGAACATGAAGTGATCGGTCCCCACGGGGGAATTCCACAGCCAGACGGGTGCGTCGTGGCCCGCCGAGGGCTCACCGTCGATAACAGGCATATCGGGGATGCGCAGGCAGACGGAGGGAGAGGAATCGTCGCAGGTCCATCCGCTTTCTACCGTGCAGTCGGCGGCGCAGCCGTCCCCCGGGGAGGTCCCGTTATCGTCACATCCTTCCATGGGGCTCTGGGTTTCGCCGTCGCCGCATACGGGCTGGGTGTCGCACCCTGTTGTGTCAAAGGCACATGATTCATCACAGGCCAGGGTGCCGCCTCCGAGACCCAGGCTCTCGCAGTCACAGTCCGCCAGATCTGTGCCGTCACACTGTTCTTCTCCCTCTGCCAGGTTGTCGCCGCACTGGGGCGCGCCCTGGCAACCCGATGTGTCGAAGGTGCAGTCGTCGGCACAAGCGAGGGTGCCACCGTCGTATCCGAGGGAATCGCAGGTCTCGGTGCCCAACTCCTGGGAATCGCAGGCCTCACCGTACATTGAGTGGAGGACGCCGTCGCCGCATCGCCCCGTGGCTTCGCAGGTATTGAGGTTAAAGGTGCAGTCCGAGTGGCAGCCCAGCGCACCACCGTAGTAGCCCAGACTGATGCAGGTGCTGTTCCCCAGGTAGGTGTCGTCGCAGTCCTCCCCGTTATCAAGGGAGCCGTTGCCACAGGGCTCCTCTTCGCCGGGGCTGCCGTTGGCACACGCCAGCAAGAACAGGCTGAGAACAAAAACACAAAGGGCACGAAGATTGTATGGGTGGGTGAGTATTTTCATGGACCATATCCTTTGTACGTGCGGGCATTTTAGCGAGAATACGCCGTCATGACAAGACATCACTCCGGGGATCGGGTCTTTGTCCCGCCTTGGAACCAGGCGGGGAGGGAGGGAATCTCCATGAGGGTAGCGACCTCCGGGGATGCGGGTTTTTTCAGGATCTCCTCTGGGGCCCCCGATTGGATCACACGGCCCGCAGAGAAGACGTGCATGGCGTCCCCCATGGAGATCGCCTCCACGATGTCGTGGGTTACCAGCAGTACGGGGATGGGGAGATGCTTCATTACTCCCGCGAGGCACTCACGCATACGCAACTTGAGGGGATTATCCAGCGCAGAGAAGGGCTCGTCGAGCAAGAGCAGCGCAGGATCCCCCATGAGGGCCATGGCCAGGGCGACCCGCTTTTTCTGGCCGCCGGAGATCTCCTCGGGGAGATGGTCCAGCACACTGGAGATGCGGAATTTTTCCGCCAGGCTGTTGAGTTTCTCGTTTTTTTCCGGAGGAGTGAGGCGTCTCCCGCCAAAGAGGATGTTCTCTCTGACCGTC
>JAHJLU010000610.1 GCA_018821745.1 Myxococcota bacterium
AAAAAAGATTTTCTCTGTGGCGAGGCGCTGTTTGGGGGAATTCATGGTGATAACTCCCAGCCACCGTATCAGATCGGGGGGGCGTGGTAAAGTTCCGCAGCATTGGCTCCACCCGGGGAGTGAGGTGGAAATGCAGTTGCCATTCCCAAGTGCTGGTATATAATGTCCAAAGGAACTAATTGTTTTCACATAAGGAAACAGACATGAAACCCACACTTATCTTCCTGCTCGTTGTATTTACCGCCGGTTGTCACGGGGTCCTGTCCATTTCCGATGAGGTCCAGATTAACAACACGTCACCCGAGTGTGGCAACAACACTCTTGAGACAGGTGAAGTCTGTGATGGCACGGATCTGGGAGCAAATACATGCCTCACAGAAGGATATCATGGTGGAGTTCTGGCCTGCTCGGATACCTGCATTCTGGTTCGCTCGGGCTGTACGCTGAACGAGCAGTGCGGAAATGCTGTCATTGATCCGGACGAGAGCTGCGACGGGACTGACCTCGACGGGGCGACCTGTCAGACTATCGGCTACATGGGCGGGGTTCTGTCCTGTGGTACCAACTGCCAATTCAACTTCGACGAATGCCTGGTAAGCGAGACCTGCGGGAACGGGATGCGGGAGTTCGGTGAGCAGTGTGACGGGGATGACCTCAACAATCTCTCATGCGAGGCCGAAGGATACTATGGCGGGACGCTCACATGCAACGACGACTGCATCCTCGACTACAGCAGCTGCGACGCGGCAGGAAAGTGCGGCAACGCGGTCATCGAGTCCGATTATGAGACCTGTGACGGGGCAGACCTTGCCGGGGAGTCCTGTGAATCCCTGGGATACCACGACGGGGACCTGACCTGTGACCAGGGCTGCCAGTATGTGCTCGATGAATGTGAGTGGTATGGTGCATGCGGTGACGGAACGCTGCAACTGGCCTACGAAGAGTGTGAGGGAACCAATCTCCTCGGAGAGAGCTGTGAATCCTTGGGCTATCACGGCGGCACACTCGCATGCGGCAATTGCCAATTCGACACCTCCGACTGTGAAGCCAACGGCATGTGCGGGGACACGGTCATCAATACCACCTATGAGACCTGTGACGGCACCAACATCGATGGCCTCTCCTGTGAAACGCTCGGTTTTCAGGTCGATCCGGTCTTCTGCGACGACAGCTGCCAGCTTGATCTCTCGGAGTGCAAGACACAATGGCGGCAGGTCAGCATGGGACAAGGTTTCGGCTGTGGCATCCGTGAGGGAGGGACCCTGTGGTGCTGGGGACAGAACAACCGCTACCAGTTGGGGATAGGAAATACGCAGACGCAATACTCTCCGGTCCAGGTGGGGATTTCCACGGATTGGACCCTGGTAACAGCGGGGTTCGAACATGCCTGCGCCCTCAACACGGGAGGCACCGTATTTTGCTGGGGTGAGAACAGCATGGGACAGCTGGGAACCGGTGGAAACACGGATCGACAGACTCCCACGGCGGTTCTGGGGGGCAACGCATACACCAATGTTTCAGCCGGCTGGTACCACACCTGCGCCGTGAAGACAGACAGCACACTCTGGTGCTGGGGATCAAACCAGCAATCCCAGACAGGGCAGTTCTACCTCATCGCTGAGATCACTGAGCCCGAGCAGGTGGACAATGACTCATACTGGAGCACGGTTCACTGCGGCGCTTACTTCACGCTGGCCCGGACCAATTCCAACGGTCTCTACTGCTTCGGCCAGAACAGTAGCGGCCAGTGCGGGGTGGGTGGCACAACCGCCGAGATACAACACCCCGAGCCGGTATTTTCTCCTGTTCCATGGGCAGTTGTTGCCGGAGGCAACGATCACTCCTGCGGCATCGGCACGAACGGGACACTCTGGTGCTGGGGTGAAAACAACCAGGGACAGTTGGGAACCGGGAGCCATCTCGACCGGGATACCCCCGTCCAGGTGGGCAGCGCCACTGACTGGATGGCCATCACAGCAGGAACATCGTACAGTTGTGCCATCAATGGAGCAACGGCGCTATATTGCTGGGGAGACAACTCCTCGGGCAACCTGGGCACCGGGGATTACCTCGATGTGACGCTGCCAACCCCCGTCGGGACGTCGACCGGGTGGGAGTCTGTGGACGGTGATTTCAACGCCACCTGCACCATCGAGCACAATGGAAGCATGTCCTGCTTTGGCACAAACAGTTCCGGTCAGTTGGGGATTGGGACAACCAGCCCGCAGACCTCTCCGGTCCGTGTGATTACCCCCTGATTTTCCTGTTATTGCGGTCTTGGTTCGATGTGAGTGGGGAGCGTTCCCGGGATTACTATTTCTTCGTCTTCAGGCAGGTGTCGACCGCGGCACAGGGGAAGGGGCCCTTGGCCGGGGCCGGCGTTTTCCCAAGGCACAGCATCTTCCTCTTCGTCTCTGCGTTATCAGAGAAGAGATCGAACATGCACTGTGTCGCAGTGAGTTTCTTGAGATCGGCAGAAGAGAGGGAAGCAAGCTCCTTCACACAGGCCCCATGGTATTGAACACAAGTGTCGTAGAGCGCCTTGGTTTTCTTATTGATTTTCTTAAACTTTTCTTCAAGAGTCATTATCGTCTGCTTGTCCCGTTTTTTATCAAGCTCCACGAGCTTTCTGAAGCAGGGACGGGAATTGACGCACACTTCCCGGGCGCTCTTAAAACATTCATAAATAGCCATCAACTCCTTGTCGCCAGCCTTGTAACCGAGCTTGCATTCCTCGGACAGGAAGGCCTTGAAGTCCGCCTTGAGGG
>JAHJLU010000611.1 GCA_018821745.1 Myxococcota bacterium
CTCAAAGCCGCGGTGGAGATATCCCACGTGGGTAATGCACTCCACCACCTCGTCGCCGGAGAGTGTGAGCTCCAGGGACATGTTCCCCGTGATACCCGGGTGGTTGGGCCCGTGCCACACCTTCACGAACTTGTGGGAGTCCAGATCGATGCGGTTGGTGCCGTCGGGGTTCTTCTCGGGGAAGTTGCTGCGGTCCATTTCATATTTAAACATTGTCGCCACCTCCCTTAGTGGGATACATCTTCTCGCGCATGTGGGTCGCGGGATCGCTTGTGGTCCGCCCGGGACGCGGGAAGAAGGTGCGCTCGGAGTAGGCCTTGGTGTCGAAGTCCCGCCGGTAGGGGGGGAGATCCTTCCATCCTTCCAGGATAAAGGGTGTGTCCACCCTCGGGCTGCCGGGGAAGTCGATGCCGAACATCTCCTTGAGCTCCCGCTGGTAGGTGGCCGCCGTGATCCACAGGTGGTGGATGGACTCCATGGAGGCGCCCTCACGATCGATCATCACCCGCACCCCCACGTCGTCCATGGTGGCGGGGTTGTTGAGCAGGTAGGTGAGCTGGAACTTCCCGTCCTCGATCCAGTCCACGGCCGTGAGGATCACCAGGTGGGTGAAGCCGTGGTGGCGCTTGAGGTGGTCCACCAGGTCCAGGGCCCGATCCCGGGGGATAGTGATGAAGGCGAGGTCCGGGCGCTGCTCGATCACATCGGTCAGGGGATAGTGTGCTTTGAGTTGATTCAGGAGTTTTTCCATACTGTGCCTCACCAGTTGTAGTCGGGCATATCCCAGTCGGTTATTACCTGCTTCTGGTTTGCCTTGTACCAGTCAAAGTCCCTGGCGTAGATGTTGGCGCCCTCGCCCTTGCCGGCTTTTATGCGCTTTTTCAGTTCCTCGAAACCAGCCAGCAGCGCCTCGGGACGGGGCATACAGCCCGCCACGTAGACGTCTACCGGGAGGTAGTGGTCCAGGCGGTTGATGGTGTTGTAGGAGTCCCAGTACATGCCGCCGTTGATGGTGCACGAGCCCAGTCCAATGACGAACTTGGGGGCCTGCATCTGCTCGTAGGAGCGGATGACGCGCTTTAGGGTCTTCACGCTCAGGTAGCCCGAGATGATGAAGAGGTTGGCCTGGCGGGGAGTTGGCCGCCACTGGATACCGAAGCGGTAGGCGTCGAAGCGGGGGGTCATGAGGGGGCGCATCTCGATGGCCCCGCACCCCGTGCCGAACCCCAGGATGAACAGTGACTCAGCCCGGGCCCAGTTAAAAAAGCGCTCCACGATGTTGCGGTTGGGCTCCACCACCTCGGGTCGATCCTCGCAGAAGTACTCCCTGATGGGGTCGATCTCCACTTCCTGACCGTCGGGGAGGGTGTATTTTGTTTTGTTATACAGATCATTGGACATGGCGTTTTATCCTTTGAGTGAAACAATGAGGATGGCCAGCACACCGATGGCGAAGGGGACCTTCAGGAACCACCGGATGGATTGATCCACGCGGAACCGGGGGAAGGAGACTCCCACGAGAACCGACCACATGTAAATAAAGAAGCCCTTGACCACCAGCTCGGGCCAGGAGGTGGCCCCGCCGAAGAAGAGGTTCATGAAAAGAACGACCTTGGCCAGGGGGAAGATGGCGCGGTTGGTCTGCAGGATGGCCATGAGGGTGGAGTTGTACTCCGTGGGAGGGCCGATGGGGATCTCCTGGGGAGCCAGCACCACGTTGAAGGGGGCGCGCATCATGGAGCCCAGGAAGGCCAGCATGGCGGCGATGGTGGCCACGGGGTTGGTGACCATGGTCCAGTGCATCACCCCGCCCTGCTGGGCCGCGACCATGGTGGTGACGGAGAGGGTCTTGTACTGCACCACCAGCGCCATGATCGCCAGCACCAGAGGAACTTCGGCCGCCGTCATCTGGGCCAGACCTCGTGCGATGCCGATACCAGAGTAGGGATGACCGCCTTCACCAGCACCCAGAGCCATTCCCAGAGTCCCGAAGAAGAGGAAGTAGGAGATGAGCACCAGGTCTCCGGCGAAGGAGAAGTTGCCGAAATAGGGGCTCCCGTAGATTGCCGGGATGAACAGGAAGAGGCCGATGCCCCCCGTGAGACGGAAGACTGGTCCGAGGAAGAACATGTACCCGTGGTAGACACTGGTGCGGATGGAGTAGTTCTTGAAGAGGTCAATATAGGGTTGGTAGATGCGCATGCCGTAGCGGCGTCCCACCCGGGCCCCGATCTTGGCGATGAGGCCCTGGAGCACCAGACCGACGTTCATGATAATGAAAACGCTCAGCAGGGCATACAGTATTTGAATGGGCTTGAAAGTCATTAACGCCCTCCTTTGGTGGTGATGAAGTACAGCACGACCACATAGGCAAGGAGCTGGATCGCATAGGTCTGGCCGTTTCCAGTGTAGAAGCGGCGCACAAAGTCTGCGGTGGAATGGAACGCGTCGGTGACGAAGTTCCAGAAGCGAGTCACGTGGGGCGTAACCATCCAACCTATGGCCCGATTATAGTGGGCGAAGAAGTTGTGGGCGAAGTGGGTGGTCTCGGGTGTGAAGGGACGCTCGGCGGCGAAGACAATATTAAACTGCTTCACCTTCTTGGCTTTGCGGGTGATGATAAAGAGCCACACCGCGATGATGGCGAAGATACCGCCGGCGATGTTCATGATCATGATGGGACTCCAGTACCCCAGGCTGGTGTGGGCCACGTTGCCGCTCCACTGCAGGGCCTGATCGGGGAAGAAGCTCACCAGGAACCGGCCGATGGGCTTGAGCAGAATGTTGGGACCCACGGAGAAGACCATGATGGCTCCCAGCAGCACAATCTGGGGAATGATGTACCAGATGGGGGCTTCCTTCACGTTGCGGTGCTCCGTCTTGGGCTGACCCAGGAAGACCGTATATACCAGGCGGAAGAGGTACAAGAAGGCGATGAGCCCGGCTATTGAGACGAGGAATCCCTGGAAATACCAGCCCTTCAAGATAATTGCGTTGTAGGAGAGCCACTTGCCACCGAAACCGGTCAGGGGGGGCACGCCGGAGACGGCGATGATGCCGATCATGACGGAGATGAAGGAGATGGGCATCTTCTTGATGAGGCCGCCCATCTCGTACATGTTGCGGGTCTTCACCCGGTAGATGACGCCGGCGGCTGCCAGGAACAGGAGGGACTTGAAGACGAAGTGGTTCATGACAAAGGCCGTGGCCGTGAGCCACCCCAGGTGGGACATGAGGGCCAGGAG
>JAHJLU010000612.1 GCA_018821745.1 Myxococcota bacterium
GAGGACAATCGGGGCAGGATGTCCCTTCGGTGTTGTTCACGTTGTTTACATTGTTGTTCTGGTTGTTGTCATCGACTGGTCCCGCATAGGGATTGTCGGAGACAAACCGGGGGGTACCGTTCTGGTTGTTTGACACCTGCGTGTCCTCTTTACAGCCAAACGCCATGCCAGAGATGAAGAACAGAAAAAGGAATAACGCTATTTTCATGATTCACTCCTTTTTCTATTGTAGTGCAACCCCTCTGTTTGTCCATATAAAAATAACTACATGGTATTTATCCCCCAATGGCGCCTCAACCATTAACTTCAGCAACACTTGTCCCTACGATCACGCCGCATTCGCACACATCGGGCCCTGTGGCACTAAGGTTTCAGTGACAACAGTAACGAACGCTTATGGCGCTTGACCAGCTCAAACCACAGGACGCACAGCAGTCCGGCTCCCAGGCTCAGGAGCAGATCGCCCGGGTGGAGCGGTTCAAAGTGAAAGAGGCGCTGGCCGTAGCGCTCCTCGAGGGGCACATTGAGGAGACGAATCGGAAGCTCCATGAGTGGGTGGGACATATGGTATCAAAGCGCCACGGGCTTCGGGACGCCCTGACAGATTATGTCCGCGGGATCATGGAGGTGCACCAGGAGGGCCCGAGACTTCAGCACATGCTCCTGGAGGAGACGCCCATGCCCGAGAGATTGCACCGGGTGTTACTGGATGCAGAGCAGGAGGCAGTGAGCACCATGTCCGGGCTGCTCAGCCTCTTCCCGGAGGTGGGTCCGCGGGATCTGCGCCGCTCAGGGTATTTTGTGATACACACGGTTGAAAGCCTGACCCATGGCTTTGCGGCACATCAGGACCAGGAGATTATTGAGAAAGAGGAGTTCATCGCGGAGCTGGTCACCATGCTCGAGGCCTATCTCACCTGCAAGGGAAGGCGGCAGGGGGAGCCCGCCCAATAGGTCGCGTTGCCTCCACACAGCTGAGCTGTGGGCCACGATGCTTCTGCAAAAGAAAAAGCGTTTTCAGTCAACGGTGCTGGGGGTCACTTGTTTGAAGGATGCGGATGGTGGATGCGGAGGCGGGGCCTGTTAGAGGGCGGAGCCGATTGCCCAGGCGGAGAAGGTGGCCTCGATACCGAAGCTGCCGAGGGTGGCCCATGGGAAGGGCGCCTCTCCCGCGTTGCTCCACCAGTTACGGTCCTCTTCCCACAGGGAAGGATCATTGCACAGCAAAGGACAACTCACGTTCGGGTAGCTGCCCGCATTGCGGACGGCCACAAAGAGCTCCTCCCCTGCCTGGAGAGTGACGGGGGTCGTAAGCGTGAGCCTAATGTGCCGATCGCTTGACCACTCGGGCGGGAGCTTGCCGGGCACCATAAAGGTCTCAATGAAAACAGGAGACGCGGGAGGGGCTGAGGTGTCGGCAACAAAAATCACCACCTCATGGTCGAGGGTGGTGTCGCACACCTGGCCCACATCGTTGTGGTAGAGGCCGAATCCGACCTCCGTGATCTCGTAAGGCGCTGACGGAGGGGTGAGACGCCCCGCGATGAAGTGCTGCTCCTCACCGGGACCGGGGTAGGTATATGTGTACACAGCGCATCCCTGGGGCAGATTGGTGACCAGTCCAGCAGGCACAGTGCCACAGGCGCTGATGTCGAAATCGTCGCAGGTGCTGTTGCAGGTGAGGGTACCGCCGGGGAGGGGACCGCCGTCCGCGTGAACACAGTCGACAACACCCGTATCAGCGCCATCACAGAGCTCACCGGTCTCCAACACGCCATTGCCGCAGACAGGCTGGGTGTTGTTGGTGTTGTTCGTGTTATTGACGTTGTTGGTGTTGTTCGTGTTATTAACGTTGTTGGTGTTGTTCGTGTTATTGACGTTATTGACGTTGTTCGTGTTGTTGACGTTGTTCGTGTTATTAACGTTGTTGACGTTATTGAGGTTGTTCGTGTTATTGGTCTCATCGGTGTTCCCGTCATCACAACCCGCGATGGCGGCAATCAAGAGGATGAGAAGTATGGTGGCGAATCGTTTCATGGGCTGCTCCTGTTATTTTCTGGACCGGTTTTTCCTTCGAGTCTGTCAACTCAGTGCGCGTCTCTATCATACCGCATGTGTCAACGCAAGAGGGTTCGGCATATTTCCCTGTACCCCTGGAGGGCAGACGGGCTCCGGTGGATCTTGAGGGGGGGCGGGGTGCAGGGGGCAGGGTGCAGGGAGCGGGGATCCGGTGGCAGCAGCGGACTACTCGGACGGCGCGTGCGGTCTCGGGCTGCTCCCAGTCTGTGCCTCCAGCTCCTGAACTCGGGCCTCAAGGGTGTCAATTTCCCCCAGATACCGGCGCATCATCTTTTTGGCCACGGAGAAAAGGACGTGGTTGTTGACACCCAGAAAGATGAAAAGGATCATCACGGGGACAAATAGATAGGGCTCCGCGAACTCATTCAAATAAAATCGGAGGAAATACAGACCGGAGAAGATGACAGGGACTACCATGCTTCTGATGAAGGAGGTCGATCCGTTGATCAGACCTCCGATCCATAGTTCGCTGTAGGTTTGCGGGTCCAGGTTGAGATTCCCCGAGGGGCTGACCCTTGGGGCCTTGGGGGCGGTTTCTGAGTCCATAGGTTTGCTCCTGCTGTTGGACCGCTCGGTCTCGTCTCCCGTGACAGCGCGGTGGTTTGTTAATCAGTGCTGGTCTCCCGTGGAAGCTATTTTATAGTGGTACAGAGGTTTTTTATGCACTCTGACGAGCTGCCCACCCAGTGTGATTTGCAATTTCCTTTGCAGCCCATACAGCTGTACATGGCCCGGCTGTATCGCTGGTGCAGCCGCCTGGCGATGGCCTTGGTCACGGACCGTCGCAGCGTAGGCCTGCATGGAGGGCATTCGCAGTGATGGCGGGGCTCAAGGGTGCATTCATCATCTTTGGTGCATTTTCTTTTCAACTTCACAATGGAGGGGGTATTGGATTCCAGCTCAAAATCACTGACACCGTCGATTTTGATAAAGAGTGC
>JAHJLU010000054.1 GCA_018821745.1 Myxococcota bacterium
CCTTGCTATTATCTCCTTTCACTCTCTGGAAGATCGCATGGTGAAGCGTCGATTCCGCCAGCTTTCCCATCCAGAGCTGGCCATTCCCGAGGGCCTGATGCTCACCAAGGATCAGATGCCCAAGGCCGAATTCAGTGACTCCGGTGCCATCTCCCCCGCGCCGGAAGAGCTCGCCAGAAATCCCCGCTCCCGCAGCGCCATTTTGCGGGTCCTGAAGAAGCTCCCCCCTGTCCCCCAACACCTTGAGGATGCTATCGATGAAGATTGATTCTTTTGAGCATCTGTTCGGGACAGAGGAGTTCACGCTCCCCCTTGGCAGCGGCGACCAGCTCGCCTCGCCGGGCAAGAACAAAAAAAAGAACAAAAAGAAGCGCAGTGACCATTCTGGGCTGCCCTCCATGGAAGCATCAGCATCCTTGGACGACACGGCTCGGCCCTTGGAAAAAAAGGGACGCCTTTCCCTGTCTCACAATATCGATATTGCCAGCATCAAAACCCAGACCGGCAGTTATCTGCGGGAGCTCTTTCCCCGCACCATGGTTCTGGCAGGGGTGTTCTGCATCATCCTGACCTTCGTGGTGATCTCCGTGGTGACCCTCCACGTGAAGATGCGGAAAAACGCCCTCTCCTACGAGCTTTCGGCTCAGACCCGCATGATGCAGCGCCTCGAGAAAAGAAAAGCCATGTTTGAACTGGAATATTCATTTCTGCGCAGCAGCCAGTCCGTGACCAGCAAGGTCAAAGAGACGGGTTGGCACGAAGTCATTCCCCACTCCATCAAGTTTATCAAGCCTGCCCCGACAAAAGGGGGTTCCAAGTGACCGTTCGATTCATCGGGAGAAAGTCCAGCCACATCGCTCCTCCAACCTTCGCCGAGAAGCCAACCCAGGTGCTGCCAAAAGCTCAGAAGACCATCCCCATGTGGCGCCTGGGAGTGGTCATTGCAATTCCCGCAATGCTTCTGGCATTTCTCGCGTTTTCAGCTTTCCGTATCCAGGTGGTGAACGGCCAGATTCATAAAAAGACCGTGGAGAAGCTCAGTTTCACCCAGAAGAAACTCCCCACCATCCGTGGCTTCATCCTGGACCGTCGCCACCACCCCCTGGCCCTGCCCACGGAGCTCTATTCCGCTGCCATCGACCCCATGAAGCTCGCCTATATCCTGGTGAAGAACATGGCTGACAATGACATCCCCGATGACCTCTCCAGCGTGAAAGACCGCAAAAACCTGGCCTTCTCCAAACAACTCCACGACAAGGTCAACGCCCTGAGCCTGGAGATTGGTGTGGCTATCCACGAGGATCCCTTTCGGCTCAAGGAGCAGCTCTTTTCGGCTATAATGAAGGGATCAAGGTTCATGTACCTCAAGCGGCAGATCGCCGATGAAGAGGTGGCCGCCTTAAAGAAGATCAAAATAAAAAAAGGGACCATCTGGTTCCCCCTGGAGCCTGCCCGGCATTACCCCTACCGCTCTCTGGCCACACAGATTATCGGGTTTACCTCCGTGGACGGCGAGGGGCAGGAGGGACTCGAGCGTCGTTTCAATGTGGAGCTCAAGGGCTCAACCTCCACCATCCGGGCGCAGCGGGACGCCAAGTCCGGCACTATGCTTATCAAGGGACTTCCCGATATTGAGGTCGGTGGCGCCAACCACGTGATCCTCACCATAGATTCCCTGATCCAGAAAGATACGGAGCGGGAGCTGCTGGCAGGGCTGGAACTTTACAAGGCAAAACGGGGCAGCGCTGTGGTCATGGACGCTAAGACCGGTGAGATTCTGGCTATGGCCAACGTCCCTATCCACGACCCCTCAGAGCGACATATCCGCCCCGCGGACTCCTGGAGAAACAGGGCCGTGGTCGATGCCTACGAGCTGGGCTCCGTTGTGAAACCCCTCACCATGGCCGGGGCTCTGGATTCGGGCAAGATTCACGTGGACAGTGATATTCCCCTGGACTTCAAGGTGGAGCAGAAGGGGAAAGCACCCTGGGTGCCCAAGGATCACATCTCCATCTCCCGTGGCTCCATTAAGCCCTGGGAAATTATCGCCCACTCCTCCAACATCGGGATCTCCAAGATTTCCGAGTTCTACGGTGCCAAAGGGCTCTATCATCTCTTTGTGAACCTGGGATTCGGCCAGGAGACAGGTATTGAGCTGCCATCGGAGGCGAGTGGGACACTCCCCCCATTGAAGTTGTGGACCAGTAAAATCAACCTGGCAACCCACGCCTACGGTCATGGTATCGCCCTCAGCCTCGTGCAGATCGTTCAGGCCTACACCATTTTTGCCAATGACGGCTACATGCTCAGACCCCACATCGTCCGGTATGTGGTCGACGACCGCAAGCAGCTCATCGCCTGCTACAGCCCCGCAGCCTGCAAAGGGAAACGATGGCAGAAGCGGCGCATTCTCCGCAACCCAAAAGTCGCCCATGACGTCCTTGACATGATGCGACGGGTGGTCACGGGCGGAACCGGAACCAAAGCCGATTTGCGTAAATACGGATACAGCGCCGCCGGCAAAACAGGGACCGCCGAGAAGATCATGAACAGGGGACGCACCTACTCCCAGAATAACAACCTGGTCACCTTTGTGGGACTCGTCCCCGCGATCAATCCACGGATTATCATCGCCGTCATGTACGACGACCCGGAAGGGGATCCGGCAACCTTCGATCCCCTCCACCCCGAGAAAGAGCTCCGCAAGGATGCTGGATATATTGTAGCACCCGTCTTCGCGAGCATTGCCCGTCGTGTCCTCTACCGGCTGGGAGTCCCCCCGGATCTGGAGCCCATCTTCATTAAAAAGAGCAAGAAGAAAATTGGCTCGACCAACGAGGGAAAACCTTATATACCCCCCTTGCCCACCCCGGAAAAGGTGGTGATGCCTAACTTCATGGGAAAGACCCTCGCGGCAACGCTTCAGATCCTCGCGGACCTCAAGATGGATTGTGCCATCAGCGGCCATGGCAGAGTGGTGACCCAGTATCCTGAACCCGGTGGCCCCCTGAGGGACTGCGTTCTGGAAATGAAACCCTACGTGATGGTAAAACACACGGTGCCCGAGGAGCGAACGCGGGAGTCTGCGGAACATGCAAAGCAAAAGAATCAGCGATCTGCTGCAGTACCTCAACCTTGATTTGACAGTGGATGAATCCCTCACCTTCAACGCGATCACCTGTGATTCGCGAAAGGTGAAGAGTGGGACCCTGTTCCTGGCGCTCAAGGGAATCACCTCCGACGGGCACAACTATCTCGACTCCATCCACGAAAAGGGTGCTGTCTGTGCCCTGGTGGAGCACAAGAACCCCAACGCACCGGTCCTCCAGATAGCAGTCCCCGATACCCGCGAGTTATGGGGGAAATCCATCTCATGGCTCCACGACCGCCCCGAGGAGAAGCTCGCCTTCATCGGGCTAACGGGAACCAACGGGAAGACCACAACCAGTTACATCCTGGAGAAAATACTCAACGATAACGGGGTAAACACAGGAATCATCGGTACTATTGAGTATCGTTTCAATGAACGCCGAGTCCCCTCCCCCTTCACCTCACCGGATCCCGAGATTCTCTACCCGCTGCTTGATGAAATGGTACAGGGCAACGTGAAGGTGGTGATCATGGAGGTCTCCTCCCACGGTCTGGCTCAGGAGCGGGTCAAGGGCCTTCGGTTTGACGCGGCACTGCTGACCAATTTCACTCAGGATCATCTTGACTTCCATCACACCATGGAGGAGTACGCCAGAGCCAAACGGCTGCTCTTTACCCATCACCTCAAAGAGGGTGCTCTGGTGGCCGCCTGGGCCGACAGCGCCCACCTGGATGATATCGTTTCCCCGTCCCTGCAGAGGGTGCTTTACTCCCTGGGTGACAACCCTCGAGCCCACTACCGGGCAGTGGAACACAACCTCACCCTCTCAAAACTCACCGCACATATTGTCAGCGAGGACGACTCATTCACCCTCTCCTCCCTGCTCATCGGCGAGCACAATATTCTCAATATCCTGGGCGCCGCCATCCTGGCGGGACGATTTGGCGTCTCCATGGAGAGTGCCCTGAAGTCGGCATACAGCGTCACCGTCCCCGGCCGTCTGGAGCGGGTAGAGGGGAAGGTCCCCGTCTTTGTTGACTACGCCCACACTCCCGATGCCCTTGATCGGGCCCAGGAAGCCCTTTTGCCCCTGGTAAAGGGCCGGCTCATTACGGTATTCGGATGCGGCGGCGATCGCGATGTGCAGAAACGCCCGCTCATGGGAGCAAGCGTCGATTCCCGCTCTCACATTGCCATAGTGACCTCCGACAATCCCCG
>JAHJLU010000613.1 GCA_018821745.1 Myxococcota bacterium
AGGGTCTCGTATTTGCTGCGGGCCTTGTTCTCTTCGTGGGTTGCCGCCGCATGGGCGCTCCGGGCTGCCTCGGCCAGGGTCGCCGCCTCCTGGCGAATCTTCTCCACAATGGCCTCTCTCACGCGAATTTTATCCACAATCGAGGGCTTATGATCCCGGTCTCCGCCGCCATGCTGAAAAATCCGGTGCGTTACGATCACTCCCTGGAGGCGTTCTCAAAACCGCTGATGCGGCACCTTGAATACGACCTGGACGATCTCGGCCAGTTGACCGTGCCGGGCGCGACCAGAAATCTGTACAGGTACATCGACATGACCACTCAGGCGGAGGCGCTGTATGATTTCGTTAAGCTCACCATTGAGCACGAGCTGGTGGAAGAACTCGATTTTCTGGCGAATTATGACAGGACCAGGCACGCCATCTCGGAGATCGTGGATATGCCCGACCGCCTTATTGATCTCTTTATTAAGCTCTGCCTGCAAAACAATGGTCTCCTCTCGGTGAGGAAAAGGGAATCCCATTTCGATTTTCTGAACGATGACGAGCTGGCTGCCATGGAAAGTGCCGTCCGGGAAGGATACGCGAGGGACTGAGCCTCCACAAAAAGGGGGAGCCCCATACAGGCCCTCTCTGAATCGGGCTGTTATCGTTGGGTTGATGAAGATGTTCTCTTCTCTGGACGACCGGGAGAGGATATGGGCCTGGTGTGTGCAGCGCCGGCGAGACACTCGCACCGACCGCGGTTCCCCTGGGGGGGGGGAGAGGGACTGCTGGTTACCGAGACCTACCAGGAAGACCACAACACCAGGGAATACGCCCGAGAGGTGGCCATCATGGCCCAGATTCGCGACACGGTGCTCTATCACTTCGAGGAGACCTCCCTGGAGCAGTGGCGACTGGTCACGGAAGTGCTCGCCCTCAACAACATTAAAACTGAGGAAGCCCCAGAAGCAACACCCCAGGCGGTGCTTTCTACGGAGCAGGTGTATGAGTATATCACTGGGGCGCCCACCAACGGCAGCCCCGTGGCCCGCTACTTAGAAGGAAACTGAGCTCGAGCTCAAGTGCCTTGCCTTCACGACCTTCGATTTCGTGAACCCGGAGGGGACAAGCCACTGCGAAGATCACAACATCCCCCAGGGCGCCGGGATCCAGCTCCCGGAAGCCCTCGATTGAGGAGCACCTGGCTCTACCCCACTGATGCTGATCTGTTGGGACCGGGTAAAGGGTGTTTGAGGATCAGTTGGATGGGGGGACGCACGCCTTGCCGTCCTGGGGCTCCTCCGCGTATGTGATGGAGGAAGAGCAGTTGGCCTCGTTGTCCTCGTCGCCATTGATGTTGCAGTCCGACTTGTCCACTCAGGTGAGGAAGCAGTAGTTGAAACCCTCATCGTGAGCGGCGCACCTGGAACCTTCGGGGCACTCGTCATCGGCTATTCAGTTAGTCATGCCGCAGTAGCCCCCCTTGGATGAGGGGATGCAGCCCCGATATCGCCGTTTTCACGCCGAGAGGGCCAGCACAACCAGCGCCAAGAAATAGATTTCATAGGAGCCTCCGCTATACCACTATATTTTACCATCCCAAGGAAGAACGTGTTTTATGGCAGGGGGTTGGCCATTTTGATAAGCCAGGGGTGCTTTTTGTCTATGTCTGACCCCGAGAAGTCGCCGTATCCCTCTCCGAGGAGGTACCAGGTGCCCTGCTCGTCGATGGTGAAGGATTTGATAAAATCCCACCCTTTGCTCGGAGCGCTCGCGAGGGTAGCGCTCCCGAGGAGGTTCCCCTGAAGCTCGTATTTATCGACCCGCACCTCGGTGTCCTCAAAGGACTTGAAATCTTCTCTCATGGTGGTGTAGGTCACGTAGAGGTGGCCTTGGTGGTGCACCATGAGGGGAATGTGGCGAATGTAGGCGGTATCTACGGGGAACGGGGTGACCCACTCGATGTTGGTTGAGGGTGAAATCTTCATGACAACGTAAGCGCCGAAGCTGCCCACCTCTTCACCGGAGTAGTAGGCGACAACATACACGGAGCCGTCCGGGAGGGCCTCGGCCGCTTCCACGAAGTCGCTCTGGGGGCCGTCAATGGCGAACTCGTTGATGAGATTGAGCTGGGCATCATGGCGGCGCCCCCAGATGGCCTTCTCCTGGCGGTCAGGGAGCAGCGTGTCAGGCACATAGCCGTCAGTGAAGGTGAAGATGGCGCCCCCGGGGATACTGGTGAGGTCTCTGATGGCCTGTTGGGTCTCCTGCTCATCGTACCACACCAGTTCGGCGTCGCCACCCGCGAGGCGAAAGCGGGCAAGATATGAGTGCGTCCCTTGGCGGAAGACCGTGCCCACGAAATAGAGGCTGTCCCCCTCGAAAATAATCTTCGAGATGGAACTATCGCCCACGAGCGTCGTGCGCTGCTCGAGCGTGTTGCCGGTCTCTGGATCCACTTCGTAGAGCGTGACCCCCTCACCATCGCTATTCTTCGTCTGGGCAGAAAAGAGCCTCGAGTCACCGGTGAGCCCCAATGAGCAGTACCAGTTTGCGCCCGGCTCCGTGAAGCTGGCCTGCCAGAGCAGCTCCCCCTCGCCGTCCAGCTTCAGGAGAACGGTGTCTTCGGAGGTGTCGCCGCCGCCAAACTGAAAGGCGGACATACACACGTAGATGCTGCCGTCCGCGTCTACGGCGACGTCGTCGGCGATGAGAAAGAGACTACCATCGTAGTTGTTGATCCAGTGCTCCGTAGCGGGGACTCGACCACACTTGGGCTGCAGATAGCAGTCGGTGTCGAAGCAGTCGATGCGCCCGTCGCCGTCATCATCGGACCCGTTACTGCAATTCTCGGGGC
>JAHJLU010000614.1 GCA_018821745.1 Myxococcota bacterium
TCCCGTCCCGGTCTGGGCACCCGCCAGGAGATCCCCTCCTCCGAGTACGACCGGGATAGCACGTTTCTGAATGGGTGTCGGGCTGGTGAACGACAAGTCTTCAAGGGCTCGAAGCAGCCTGTCATTGAGCCCGAAAGCACTGAACGACATGAATTAACTCCTTATTTTTTCTGTTCAGGATCGGGTGCTGACCTCAGGAAGTGACCTGTAACCTGCAAAAATTCGGCAAAGAACTGGAGGCGCCGAAAGCAGAGGTAAACCCGTACCGTCACTATTGCCACATAACGACCCGTTGTCAAGTAATCCATGGCTCCCGGTCTCCTCCCCGCATGGCGGATTTCCGGCCCAATGGTCAAAAAGGTGTACTGCAGGCACTTTTCCTGCTAGTTTCGGGACCATGAGTTGGGATGTGATTCGACACAATCTGGCTGTGATACTCGTGGAACCGGAGCATCCGGGGAACATCGGTTCCACGGCCCGGGCAATGAAGACCCAGGGAATCGACCGCCTGCTGCTGGTGAACGCGATTCCCTTCTCACAGGAGACCTGGTGGCTCGCCCACGCCTCGGAAGACATTGTGGAGAATGCCCTCCATTTCCCGACGCTGGAGGAGGCACTCAGGGGGTTCTCGCGGGTCTATGCCACCTCGGCCAAGCCCCACCAGGGCTACAACAACCTGGCCATACGGGAGGCGGCCCCCGTACTCTGCGAGCTCGCCGTGACCCAGCCCGTGGCGCTGGTCTTCGGGCCGGAACGCACGGGGCTTCGTCTCAACGAGCTGGCCATGGCCCAGGGCATCCTCACCATCCCCACCCTGCACCACTACCCGTCGCTCAACCTCTCCATGGCCGTGACCGTGCTGCTCCATGAGCTCTACCACGGAGTCCCCTCCAATGTTTTGCTCGAGACACCCGATGCCCCCACTCCCGAGGAAATCCACTCTCTTGCGGACCATTTCCTGCGCCTCATCGTGCAGGCGGGATACACCGCCCCCGACATTGAGGCACAGCACCAGTCCATGCGGCAGGGATTTTTCCACATGCTGGCCACTTCCCAGGCCTCATCCCGCCACGTCCGCATGCTCCACAAGTATCTCCACGAGGTGGGAAAAGCACTCCCCCATAAAGACGAATAGCAGGGGGAATGGCTCAGTTCCCCTCCCCAATCCTGCCTCCCCTCACCGTTTTCCCCTTCCTTTTGTTTGCGAAACCTGCTTTACTTTACCGGTGTTTTGCTCCTTTTTATTCATCAATGGCCTCTGGCAATAACTGGAGCCCCCTGTCTCTTTGTTTCAAATCACTATTGGAAAATCCATGAGCCGATCCGAAATAAACACAACTCCTGCCCTTATCATATCCCAAGCCATGATTTTTCTGATGGTGGGCCTGGGGCTTCTGGTGATTTCGAGGCAGGACTATCTGCTCTTTCACAGCCTGGCCGAAATATTCAGTATTGTTATCTCCCTGGGCATCTTCATGTTTGCCTGGAACAGCCGCTACTTTCAGAAAAACCATTACCTGGTGTTTGTGGGTATCATATATCTGTTTGTGGGAGGTATCGATCTGCTCCACATGCTGTCGTACAAGGGGATGGGGGTTTTCACGGCCAACGGGTCCGACCGTCCTACCCAGCTGTGGCTCATCGCCCGCTATGTTGAGGCCCTTTCCCTCCTGACAGCGCCCCTGTTTCTCACCAGAAAAATATGGGCGGGGGCGGTCCTTGGAATCTACACGCCGGTCGTGGGTGGATTGCTCCTCTCGGTGTTCTGGTGGCAGAATTTTCCCCCGTGCTTTGTCGAAGGGACAGGGCTGACGATGTTCAAAAAGGCCAGCGAGATGCTCATCTGCGCGATTCTCGCGGGCGCTGCCTGGCACCTGTACCGTAAACGGGCGCTCGTTGACACCACTGTCTTTGCACTGTTCCTTGCATCAATAGCTGTTACAATTGTGTCCGAGCTTGCCTTCACGCTGTATAGTGATGTCTACGGCATGTTCAACATTGTGGGACACTTCCTGAAAATCGTCTCGTTCTACCTGATCTACGCGGCGATCATTCACATGGGCCTGCAAAAACCTTACTCATCGCTGTTCAGCGACCTGGCCCACAGTGAAAAGAAATATCGCTCCCTCTTTGAGGCGATGCTCAGCGGCTTTGCCCACCACAAAATAATCTGTGATAAAGAGGGGAATCCAGTGGACTACCGGTTCCTCTCTGTCAACCCGGCTTTCGAGAGCCTCACCGGCCTCAGGGCTGAAAAACTGATCGGCAAGACGGTGCTGGAGGTGATGCCGGAAACCGAACCACACTGGATTCAGCGGTATGGCTCAGTAGCACTGAGCGGCAAACCAGCGCACTTTGAAGAATTTTCCGGGGCTCTGGACAAACACTATAGAATATCAGCTTTCAGCCCGGCAAAGGGAGAGTTCGCCTGTATTTTTCAGGATGTCACCGAGCAGACAAAGTCCGCAGAGGAGCGTGAAGAGCTCATCGAACAATTGAAGGAGGCCCTGGAGCGGGTGAAGACCCTGCAGGATATCATTCCCATCTGCTCCTATTGCAAGCAAATCAGAGACGATGAAGGCGCCTGGACCAGGCTGGAAGAGTACTTTCTCAAATATTCAGACGCCCGTTTTTCCCATGGGATATGTCCTGACTGCTATGAAAAGCAGGTACAGCAAATGGACAAAGACGAAAAACCCTCCTGATGAGAAGCCTTCTGCCGGAAGCGACTTTTGGTTATCTCCATATCCATTGAATCCGGGCGATTCCCATTGACAGCAGTGGTTATTGGACTAAATTCAGATGGCCCGAGCGGCGGGTGTTCTTCTGCCGGCTCTCAATCGTGTGATCCCTTTGCTGCCCCTTACCCCCTCTTCCAGGGGGCAGAACTCTGAGGCATTGATGTTTTTCATCATTCTTTTGTCCCTCGTGGGAATACTGGTCCTGCTGGGCGTCATCGAATACGCCGCCCATGTCCATTACCTCAAGAAAATTCCCATCCGCATCCATGTTAACGGAACCCGGGGGAAATCCTCGGTCACCCGCCTCATCGCCGCAGCCCTGCGGGAAGGCGGCATCAAGGCCTTCGCCAAAACCACCGGCACCCTGCCCCGGGTGATCACCGACAAGGCCGTGGAGTACCCGGTCTTTCGACCCATTGGCGCCAATATTATCGAGCAGCTCCGCATCGTGGCCTTCGTGTCCAAAAATGGCGCCGAGGCGCTGGTGATCGAGTGCATGGCCCTCCAGCCCCACCTCCAATCACTCACCGAGCTGCGCATGATCCGCTCCACCCATGGCGTTATCACCAACGCCCGCCCCGACCACCTCGATGTCATGGGCCCCGACGAGCAAGACGTGGCCCTGGCCCTCCTGGGCTCCACTCCGCGGAATTCACGCCTCTATACCGCCGAGCGGGACTACGTTGACCTCTTTGATATGGCGTGCAAGGATCGTGGGACCACCATGGAGCTGGTCACCGATGAAGAGGTGGGGGAAGTATCCGACGAAGACATGACGGGCTTCGCCTACGTGGAGCACAAGGAAAATGTAGCCCTGGCCCTCCGGGTGTGCGCCGACTGCGGTGTGGATCGGGCCGTGGCGCTGGCGGGGATGCACAAGGTGAAACCGGACAACGGGGCCATGCTGGAGTACGAACTGGACTATTTCGGGCGGCGGCTGCTCTTCATCAACGGCTTCGCCGCCAACGATCCCGAGAGCTCCAAGATCATCTGGGACCTGGCAAAGGAACGCCACCCCAGCCTGGACAACTGTATCATGATCCTCAATATGCGCAATGATCGCCCGGACCGCTCAAGGCAGATCGGCGAGGCAATCCCCTCCTGGACACGGGCCAGCAAATACATTGTCATCGGCTCGGGGACCCATGTGCTCATCGAGAGGGCCGTGGGCGGAGGCATTGAGCCAAACCTCTTCATCAACGGAGAGGGGCTTGATGTGGACGGAATCTTTGAGACTATTCTCGATCACGCCATGCAGTCCGTTCTTATTGTTGGGATTGGGAATATCAAAAATGAGGGTCTCGATCTCGTCCGCTATTTCAGAAACCGCTCGAAAATCGTCAAATAGAAGGTGACCATGGGAGCAACACTCACATTATCAATCGGAATCGGGCTCGTCTTGAGCCTCCTGTTCTCGGAGCTGCTGGGAATTGCCGTGGGAGGTATGGTTGTGCCGGGCTATCTGGCACTCTACCTCGACAAACCCGTGGCCGTGCTCGCCACCCTCGCCTCGGCACTGCTCACATACTTCATTGTGCAGGCCCTCTCGGGGGTCATGATCATCTACGGTCGCCGCCGCACGGTGCTCATGATTATCATCGGCTTCATGTTCGGTCACTTCATCCGCAGCCTCTCCGCCATGCACACCTTCAGCACGGGAAGCAACCTCAACATCTCCGTTATCGGGTACATCATCCCCGGGCTCATCGCCATCTGGTTTGACCGCCAGGGGATCATCCAGACCCTCTCGGCGCTCATTGTCTCAACGGTCATGGTGAGGCTCCTCCTCATCCTCATTACGGGGGGAGATTACATCCTATGAAAAAACTCTACTGGAAACCCAACCGCATTCACTGGAACATCCACCTGCTCCTGATGCTCGTGGCCATCATCTGCTTCCTCTCCGTGGAGTTCTTCAAGACACGGGACCAGCGCCCCTACCATAAGGAAAAGATGCAGGCGGCCCATATCATGCAGGCCGCCATGGAGACCCTGAAGAATTACCGGGTGCGCAACATCGCTCCCATCGACAAGGAGAACGATCCGCTGGAGACGGGCCTCATCGGACAGTTTCTTTCTCCCGTGACCTCCAGCTCCGTCCCCCTGGAGGCGAAAAAGGCCACCATCAACCCCAACTGGGCAGCGGTGATGGTCCACATCTTCAAGCGGGCGAAAGTCAAACGGGGAAATACTGTCGCCGCTGCCTTCTCCGGTTCCTTCCCCGCCATGAACCTGGCGGTGCTGTGTGCGGCCGAGGCCATGGGAATCCAGCTGGTGATCGTGTCCAGCGTCTCCTCTTCCACCTGGGGCGCCAACTGGGAGAAATTCACCTGGCTCGACATGGAGAAGCTCCTCTACGATAAAAAAATCATCTCCAACCGCACCGTCGCCGCCTCCCTGGGGGGAATTCAGGACAAGGCCTTCGGCATGAGCAAGGCGGGGAAGAAGCTGCTCCGGGAAGCCATTGAACGCAACAACGTCACTTTTATTGACGTGGGCGACCGCGAGAGCAACGTTGACCGCCGCATGACCATCTACCACTCCGAGTCCAGGGGACAGGAGATCAAAGCCTTTGTCAACGTGGGCGGTGGAACCATCAGCGTCGGGAACCGGCTGGTCAAGATGGCCTTCACACCGGGGCTCAATCAAAAAGTATCCAAGGCGGCCCACAAGGTCGACTCCATGCTCTCCCGCTTCGCCAGGGAAGATGTCCCGGTCATCTATATCAACCAGATCCGGGCGCTGGCGAAACGGTACAAGATGCCCTTCGATATGAAGACAGCCCCGGTCCTGGGCGAGGGAGAAATTTTCTACACAGACCAGTACCGCCAGTGGCTCGTCGCCCTTCTGCTGCTCCTGCTCACGGGCATGCTCATTGTTCTGGTTCGGCAGGGTTATGGCCACCGCATCTTCTCCCAGGAGAAAAAGGGCAGCAGCAAGCCCCCGGAGCCCATGGTCTGATCGTGCCACTCACATCCTATTCCCCTCTGGTCATCCATCCCCACGTCCCTCTCCGCGAGGCGGTGTTTGCAGCCCTCGACACGGAGACCACGGGGCTCTCTCCCACGGGGTCCTACCCCGATCGCGTGGTTGAGCTGGGCGCGGTAAAGTTCAACGCAGCGGGTGAAATCCTGGATCGCTTCGGGACCCTGGTGGATCCCCAGCGCCCCATTCCCCGGGACGCCCAGGCGGTCCACGGCATCTCAAACGCCCACGTGAAGGGTGCCCCCCGCGCCGACTCAGCCCTGCCCTCGCTCATGGAATTTCTGGAGGGGACCCACATGCTGTGGGGCTTCAACTCCCCCTTCGACATGCGTTTTCTCGTGGGTGAATTCCTGCAGATCGGGGCCCAGCCCCCTGCCATCGAGTTTTATGATGTACGCCGCATGCTCAAACGCAGCGGCCTGCCCACGGGGACCCTGGAGAATGTCTCACGGGCGCTTCGCATCAGAGCCGCCACTTACCACCGGGCCACCGCCGACGCAGAGACCACGGGGCTTCTCCTGGTGAAGGTCCTGGAGGCCGCCTTCAAACCATCGGCGCTCCTCGCGGATCTGGCGCGTCTCCACTGCAGCTCAAGCCCTGTCTACAACACCGCCCGCTGTCTGAAATCCTTTTCATAGCGCAAGGGCACGTCACCTTGTGGATGTAAGCACCGATACGCCTGCGTTCTGGCCGTGACCAATTTCACTCGTCGCTGCCCATGCCGCGTCCCATGCCCATGGAACCCATGTGCCCGCCACGACGACCCCGGCCTGCTCTGCGGCAGATGAGCACCTTGTGGCGACGCCCCATCCTGCAGGTCCCCGTCACGGATTTTCCCCCGCGCCGGGTGAAGGTGCAGGAGTCCCCCTCGGACAGCCCCTCACACGCTTTTTTGCGCTTCTCGAAACCCCGCCGAAAACCCATGCCACCCCTTTTTCCCATTTGGCTCCCGAGGGCCTTCACCCCCTTGGGGGCAATCCCCGCATCGTTTGTTCCACTGCCCCGGACGGCGGCGAGGGTGATCCCCGTGGAGAAGAGTCCCGCGATTACAAGAACCATAGTGACTGTTTTCATGAGAGTACCTTTCATTGAGGCGCACCCCGCCAAAAAGGAGCGGGCAATTGCACCCGTGGAACCACCGACCGGTGACTGGTGAATTAGATTCAGCCAATGGCCAAATGGTTCCCCCCGGACCAAAGAAAAGCATTTTTTTCCGCAAACAAATTTCCATCCTGTTCCGGCGGAGGCTGTGGTAAGATTGTTGCTGCAAACGGCTATGCCCCCCACAACATATCAGTCCCTGGATTTTCATCTGATTCGGGCTATAGTTACGAAGAATATTGACTTTTACTGAGTACGCCCTGGAGGAACCAATGAAAATGCCGGTTATCACTGTATTATTCGGAACATTATTGCTAATGGGGGCCTGCAAGGGGTCCACGGGCAGCGGCGAGGCATGCGGAGACGGGGTGATCGATGTTGGCGAGGATTGCGACGGGACGGACCTTGCGGGTGAGACCTGCGCTTCCCTGGGCTATTACGGAGAGGGGCTCTCCTGCGATGAGACCTGCCATTTTGTACTCACCACCTGCGCAGATGGCGGGCGCTGCGGCGACGGCGTCCGGCAGAGCGAACACGAAGCGTGTGACGGAACGGAATTTGGCGAGAACACCTGCGGGAGCGAGGGCTTCACCGGGGGCACCCTCAGTTGCTCCCCATCCTGCGAGCTGGACACCAGCACCTGCACCTTCTGTGGCGACGGCGTCGCAAACACGGGGGAGAGCTGTGACGGGACGGACCTGGGGGGGCAGACCTGCCAGACCTTGGGATATTACGACGGGAACCTCCAGTGTAACACAGACTGCTCCTTTAATTCCACCAACTGCGAGAGCTTTGGCCTGTGCGGTGACGACACCATTCAGGCGGGCTACGGCGAAGAGTGCGAGGGCACCAACCTCCAGGGATACAGCACCTGCAATTCCTACGATTCAGACTACTATGACAACGGCACTTACCTCACCTGCACAAACGGATGCCGACTGAACTTTGACGCCTGCCAGCGATGCGGAGACTCTATCATTCAGACCTCGCCCCCTGAAGTCTGCGATACCAGCAACTTCAACGGCGGCACATGCCTCACGCGGTATTATTCTCAGGGGGATCTGGTCTGCGCCAACTCCTGCACCCTCATAGACGACGGCGACTGCACAGTGATGCCCGTTACCGCCATTTCAACCGGCGGGTCCTTTGCCTACGCGCTCTCCACGGGGCAGGGCGCCTGGGGGTGGGGTGCGTCGGCCAACTGGAAGCTTGGCCACTCGGAGACGGGCGGCGCCATTCTCCGCCCCATCCTGGCGCTCATGCACGAAAATCAGCGATTCTCCACCATCTCTGCCGGATTCAACCACGCCTGCGCCATCGACACCGCGGGCAACGGCTGGTGCTGGGGACTCAACTCCTCTGGCCAGCTGGGGAACAATGACTCTGGAACCGTCACCACCAGCGCGACGCCCGTGGCCGTGGTCATGCCTCCGGGAATACAGTTCTCCGCCATCAGCGCCGGCGGCAGCCACACCTGCGCCGTGGATACTTCGGGTCACGGGTGGTGCTGGGGCAGCAACAGCATGGGACAGCTGGGGAACGGCACCCAAACATTAAGCTCCGTTCCCGTGGCCGTCAGTACCACCACCGGCCTCACCAATATCACCCGTCTGGACGCCGGAAACCAGCACAACTGCGCCATCTCAGGGCAGCGTGTTTACTGCTGGGGCAGCGGATACAGCGGCCGCCTGGGGCTGGGAGATACAACCCTGAGGAACGTCCCAACCCTGCTCGATTACCCCGGCCTGACAAATGTCCAGTGGATCGCCGCGGGGGAGGCCCACAGCTGCGCCGTGACCATGGCGGGAGAGGGCTACTGCTGGGGCAGCAACGATCACGGCA
>JAHJLU010000615.1 GCA_018821745.1 Myxococcota bacterium
CCGGTGAGCGAGTCTTCTATCACGGCAAAGCCACCACTGCCGAGGTGGATCTCAGCCTCTTTTTCGAGGCCGGCGGGCCACGGGAGCACATCTACTTCGATCCGAAAAAGACCCGGGCCGGTATTGTCACCTGTGGTGGCCTGTGCCCCGGGATCAACAATGTTATCATTGCCATCGTCAACGAGTTGGTTGGCTACGGGCTCAAGACCGTCACGGGATTTCAGTACGGCTACGCGGGGATGGTGGCCTCCCAGGGATACGAGACGGTGACCCTGACGCCTGAGTTGGTGGCTGACTGGAACCTCAAGGGAGGGTCCATGCTGGGTTCCTCCAGGGGTGCCCAGAACACGGGGGAGATGGTCGATGCCCTGGAGCGGCTCTCCATCAATATGCTCTTTACCATCGGCGGTGACGGAACCCAGCGGGGCGCCGAGGAGATCCATGAAGAGGCCAAGCGCCGCGGCTACCGACTGGCAGTTGTGGGGGTCCCAAAGACCATCGACAACGACATCAACTTCATTTCACGCACCTTTGGGTTCGAGACGGCTGTCTCAAAGGCCACAGAGGCCATACACGCCGCGCTGGTGGAGGCCCAGGGCGCGCCGAGGGGTGTTGGACTGGTGCGGCTCATGGGACGTCATTCAGGGTACATAGCGGCCCACGCCTCCCTGGCCGCGGGCAATGTGGACTGCACCCTTATCCCCGAGTCTCCTTTCAACATGGCCAATCTTTCGGAGTATGTGAGCTCGGTGCTGGCAAGAAAAGACCACCTGGTCATTGTCGTCGCCGAGGGGGCGGGACAGGACCTCCTCAACAGTGATTCCTCCCTGCATGATGCTTCGGGGAACTGCAAACTCCTCAACATCGGGACCTATCTGGGCGATGTCCTCAAGGAACACTTCACCGCCGTGGGCAACCCCATCAACCTCAAGTATATTGATCCCTCATACATTATCAGGGCCACTCCCGCCTCTCCCGCCGACGCCATTTTTTGCCGCCGTCTGGGACAAAACGCCGTCCACGCGGCCATGGCCGGGCGCACAGGCATGGTGGTGGGTATCTGGAGTGATCACTTTACCCATGTTCCCCTGGAGGCTGCTGTGGGGAACCGCAAGGTCATCGACACCGACGGCTCCCTGTGGGGCTCCGTGCTCCAGATGACCGGTCAGCCCGCCCGCCTCGTCTGATTACCAGTTAATCTTTTTGCAGGGGTGTGCCTTTCGGGGTGATGACTTTGAGCTCTTTTCGCTGGATCATTTTGAGGATGCGGCGGATCTGCTGCTCCTCTTCCGAGTCGGTGATGCCATCTGCGTCCACGTGGTCCATGAACAGACGATACTCTTCCTGGCTCAGCACCCCGTCCGCAACGATCTTGTCGGTTAATTCTTTAATGTTCATATATCTCTCCACAATGAATCCACCCAGGGTAACTGGGAGAGCGGATCCTTGAATTTCTTCCATATTGCACCACTTTTTGCCATAAATCAATCGTTGCATGAGAGTGACAAGTTTGCTACTGATCTATTTGGAGGGCATATGCGTAATTGCGAGTTAAACCGCCGTAACTTCATTAAATATTTCGGTGCTGCTTCCCTGGCCGGGCTTGCGGTCGCCTGTACGGGAGGGGCCCGGCGGGTTGATTTCACCACCGCCGAGAAGCGCATCATGGCGCTCGGGAAGACCCTGACCATTGTGACCTTCAAACCCTCGGTCTCCGACAGCCGCTCCGTGCTGCGCAAGAAGGTCGCCCTTGCGGGGAAGATTCAGCAGCGCAGCCTCAATCGCCTCGACGCCCTCATGCGTGCGACCCTCAAATCATCGGGGGGTGTGGGCCTCGCCGCTCCCCAGGTTGGCCTCGGCCGCGCAATTTTTCTGGTAGAGCTTCAGTCAGCGCCCAAAAAAGTGCTCACGTGCATTGATCCCGTAATAAGGAGCCGTTCAAGAGAGATGGTGGATGGCTACGAAGGGTGCCTGAGTATCCCGGGAGTGGGCGGTCTGGTCTCCCGACACGACGCCATCACCGTGGAATATACCACCCTCGCGGGGGCGCGGGTCCGGTATGACTCCAAGGGCTGGGAGGCCCGCATTTTCCAGCACGAATACGACCACCTGGAGGGGATCCTCTATATTGATCGTCTCAAGGGTCCCCTGCTGCCCTACGATGAAATCCGCCGCCTCCGCAAGGCTGAAAAGGCCGGGAAAGTAGCAGTTGTTGAGTCTTCCCTCCCCTACGCCCTCATGTAACAATATTGCAGCACCGGGGGTTTGCGATTCCCTGTGATCAGCCATGGATGACAATTTATGAGAAAACAAGGGGATGGTGCTGGCTACATGTTCTCGCGGATAACCTGAGCCAGGCGCTTGACGCCCTCTTTGATGGTCTCTTTATCCACATAGGAGAAGTTGATGCGCAGCTTGTTGTGCCCGGCGTCGTTGGCGTAGAAGGCGCTGCCGATAACATAGGCGACGTTCTTCTCGATGGCTTTCATGAAAAGTTTCTCGCTGTCCATGTGCTCGGGCAACGTCATGAAGAGGAAGAGACCCCCCTGGGGTTTGACCCAGGAGACGCCCTCGGGCATGTATTTCTCGAAGGCCTCGATCATGACATCCCGTTTCTCACGATACTTGGCAACGGTGCTCTTGAGCAGGTCGCCCATGAGCTCCTTCTCCAGGTATCTGGCGGCGAGGCGCTGGGTGAAGGGAGAGGTGCACAGATCGGCAGCCTGCTTGGCCATGACGATCTTGTCGATGATTTTTTTATCGGCGATAACCCAACCGATGCGTAGCCCGGGGCAGAGGATTTTGGAGAAGGTCCCGATGGTGATGACCTGCCCCGTGTTGTCCAGCGCGAAGAATGTTTTCTGGTGTTCGCCTTCAAAGCGGATTTCACGGTAGGGGCTGTCCTCGAGGATGAGGACGTCGTATTTTTTGGCCAACTCCAGCACTTTGATGCGTCGCGACTCGGGCATGGTGATACCCGTGGGGTTCTGGAAGTCTGGGATAATATATATGAATTTAGGTTTTTCCCCGGCCGCCTTCATCTCCTCGAGGGCTTTCTCCAGTTTAACGGGATCCATGCCCTCGTCGTCGAGGTCGATGCCCACCATATCGGCACCATATGTGCGGAAAGCAGCGAGGCCACCCAGGTAAGAGGGGGCACCCACGATGATTTTATCCCCGGGATCGATGAAGATCTTGCCGATGAGATCGAGGGCCTGCTGGGAGGCGGTCACGATGACCAGGTTGTCGATGGTGATATCCATGCCCTCGATGGGGCGATACTGGTTCTCTACCAGCCGTTTGCGCAGAATAAGATCCCCCTCGGTGGTGCCATACTGGAGGACAAAGTTCGACTCCTTATCCATCATCTCAATAAGAACATCTTTGAGATCCTCCTTGGGGAAGGTATCGGGAGCGGGGAGCCCACCGGCAAAGGAGATAACCTCCGGGCTGGCAGTGAGTTTGAGGAGTTCTCTGATAACAGAACGCTTCAGCCTTTTTGAACTTTGAGACCAGATGTTTTCGAGATCGGATACCATGCCTGCCTCCAGAAACACCGTAACCACAGGGGAACGGGGTTTGAGAAAAGAGTTCCAAACAGCTTCAGGGCCGACAATAACCTCATTTTTCTTGCTTTGTCCACAGGGAAAAAGAATCGAATCTAAATGAAAAACAGCTCACAGTGCTACGTCTGGCTGATGTGGGGAAGGAAAAAAGCGAAAAATCTTGGTGCCAAAGGGCAGGGCAGGGGATCAGAACATGGACTCGGTGAACCCCTCGCGTGACTTGACCTTGAGGGCAAGCTCGATGGTTTTTTGGAGGTTTGCCACAAAATGTGGATCATTCTCCTTGCTCACGAGACCGCTGATCCGAATGAACCCATTGGTGGCGATGATCCCGCAGTTGCATTTGAGCCCGGCGCGGTGCAGATCCATGGCCGTAATTCCCTTGGCCTTCAAGTCATCGGAGAGCTGGTAGGTAACGAAGAAACCGCCGTAACTGTCCTTCTCTGCGTCCCCCGTGATACGCAACAGTTCCTTTATCGAGGAGATCGCCTCAATGGTGTCTTTCACCGAAGTTTCCACGTAGGCAATGAGTTTATCCTCCTCCTGGAAAAACCGCTGGTTGAGCACAATATTGGCTGGTTTACGCAGTGCGATAAGGGGATCATTGGTGAGCGCGCGGCCCAGGAGGTACTGGTTGAGGGCACAGGAGAAGGAGAAGGACCCCCTCATGTAACCGGCCAGCAGGTTGCTCTCCATGAGCCGGATGCCTTCGTCAGAAATCTCTTCGGGGGTGAGGATAATCAGATCGGAGTGCCGCATGCCGTACATGCCGTCGCGCTTGGTGCCGTTGATGGCCACGAAGGTGATGATGTTGCGGTTGAAGCCGGGCTGCATGTAGTAACTGAAGGGGACACTGATTGCGTCTTCTCCGCGGACAAAGGGGTAGTAAGGTTCATCGCAGATGATGATCACCTGGAAATCGCTGGTCGCCACGTCCTGGATGATCTCCACAATGGCCTTGGCCTCTTCACGGGTGGGGACCACCCCCGTGGGGTTGTGGGGGAAGTTGAAATACACCGCCGCCTTGTGGTGCCCGCGGCTTTTGATGCTCGTGAGGGCCCGGGTCAACTCCTCGGGGTTGATGCGGCCGTCTATGTCGATGTAGTCGCACACTTCCTTGATGGATTTGTTGTGGGAGATCTTGAGGTTTACGTTGCCCCAGAAGGTTCGGGGCATGATGAGGATGCACTCCTCTCCCACGGCCATCTCCAGCGCTATGGTGAGGGCCACGGTGCCGCCGTAGGTGGGAATGGGCCGGATGCGAAGGGCTTTTTTCATTTGGGAGAGAGCGTACTCATCGTTACGACCATCACGCAGATAGCGCCGGTATGCGATGTTCCGGTACCATGGTGCCCCGAGGCCGTTGTTGTAGTTGAAGACGCTGTCCCGGAGTTTCACCCATTGTTCCATATTAACGTTTTCAGGGCGGAGCATGTCAAAAATTTTCTGAAACTCGGGATTCATGAGCACATTGGAGTCGTAGGTCTTGGCCACCCCGATGCCCGCGTTGAACTCTTTGGCCACGTGGGAGGCGATGGCCACGGCCTGGGAGGGGATGCCGTTGGCCGGGAACGCCGTGTAGAAAGCGGTTGTGCCGCCGATAATCTTCATGAGCTCAGGATAGTGTTGGTCAAGGCCTTCGTGGAGGGTTCGGGCGTTGTCCGAGAGGAAGGCGTCGGGGACGAGCTTCTGGAGGATTCCCAAACGTGTGTGGGGAG
>JAHJLU010000616.1 GCA_018821745.1 Myxococcota bacterium
CCCATAAGAAAGCCGGCGTCATCAGAAATCAATACACGGCGGCCAACGACGTGGTCATCAGTCACACGGATCTGGCCCGACTCCTGGAGCTGGAGTGCTGGGACCACAAAGACCACCTCACCACCTACAAGTCCGACGGTCTCATTTTGGCCACACCCATGGGCTCCACAGCCTACGCGCTGGCGGCCGGCGGCCCCATCCTCTCCCCCGACATGGAGGCCGTGGCCATGGTGCCCATCTGCCCCCACCAGCTGACCCAGCGGCCTCTGGTCATTCCATCATCCTCCCGTATCACGGTGCGGATCAGTTCCCCCGGGTTCGTGACCATTGATGGACAGCGCGGCTGTACCATGGAACCCTCCGAGAGCCTGGTAATCGCCCGCTCCCTGCTGCCGCTGAGTGTTTTTCTGCCCCACAACTATTCCATCTTCAATGTTCTTCGGCACAAACTGAGCTGGGGAGCTCGAGAGGCGTCGGATGCTTGAGTACCTGAGCATCGAAAACCTGGCGGTGATCTCCTCCACCGAGATGGAGTTCGGTCCCGGACTGAACATTATCAGCGGCGAGACCGGGGCCGGCAAGTCCATGGTGGTCCAGGCCCTCTCCATCCTCAGGGGTGAGCGGGCCTTCTCCAACTGGATCCGAAGCGGCGAGGCGAGCGCCCGGATTCAGGCGGTCTTCGACACGGAAGGGGCCCCCGTGCCCGACTTCCTCACCTTCCCCGAGGCAGAAGACCACACCTCCTTCACCATCGAGCGGGTGGTCCGGGAGGGTGGCAAGGGCCGCATAAAAGTCAACGGCTCGTTGTTGACCGCCGCGCAGCTCAAGGAGCTCACGGGGCTGCTCATTGAGCTCTCCTCCCAGCATGACCAGCAGCTGCTGCTCATGCCCTCCCACTATCTCACCCTGGTGGATGACGCCGGGGACCTTGCTCTGATGCGCCATGAGTACCAGGCGGCCCTGGGGGAGCTCGACACCCTGGCCCAGGCGTACGACCTCCTCAAACAAAAAGGGGACGCCCGGGAGCGGGAGATAGACTCCCTCACCTTCCGCCAGAAGGAGCTCCTCGCCCTGAGCCCCCACCCCGGGGAGCTCGAGGAGCTCCGCCAGCAGCGGCTGCGACTCAAGGCCGGCCATCAGATCCTGGCCATGGCATCCAAAGTCGACAGCCTGCTCTACAGTGACGACGCCGCAGTCCTGGAGATTCTCCACGGGCTCTCCCGGGAGATGGGGACCCTCGCCCCCATTGAGCCCCGCTTCGAGGAGGGGGCCGCCATGGTCAATGAGGCCATCACCCTGCTGGATGAAGTCACTTCAATTATGCGCGACCTGAGCAACGTCGAAGACGAGCTCTCCTCCCTCGAAGCGGTCGAGGCCAGACTCCACAGGCTGGAGCGGGGCCTCGCCAAGTACGCAGTGGAGTCCGAGGAGGCGCTGCTGGCGCTGCTCGACGCCACGAAAAATGAACTCGACGCCATCGAGAACTATGATCACTCGCTGAAAAAAGCCCTGGCTCAGGTGGAAACGGCGCGGGAAAAGGCAGGCAGCCTCGCCCTGGCGCTCCACGGCGCACGGGAAAAAACAGCCCGGCAGCTCGCCCTGGACACTACCCAGGAACTGACGGAGCTGGGATTCCCCAACGCCCGGTTTTTCATCATCGTGGAACCCCTCGCGCCCAGGGCCGACACTCCCTGGCACCGTGTCCACGGGGAACACGGGCTGGCAAGGAGCGGGATCACCCGTGTGGATTTCCTCTTCAACGCCAACCCTGGAGAAGCGTCCAGACCCGTCTCCCAGGGGGCCTCGGGGGGCGAGCTCTCCCGGATCCATCTGGCCATCAAGGTCGCCCTGGCCCACGGAGACAAGGTGGTGACCACGGTCTACGACGAGATCGACAGCGGCATCGGCGGACCGGTGGCACAGTCCGTGGGGGAAAAACTGCGCCGGGTCGGGAAACACCGCCAGGTGATCTGTATCACCCACCTGCCCCAGATCGCCGCCTTCGGAGACAGCCACTTCTCGGTCTTCAAGGAGGTGCGCGACGAGCGAACCTACACGGGGATCAAAGAGCTCACCGGAGAAGAGCGCATTGAGGAGCTGGCCCGCATGCTGGGAGGAATCTCACCGGAGTCCCTGGATCATGCCCGCGCCCTCCTGAACAGAGCCACTGCCGATCCCCTCACCAAATAACAAGCCGCCTTCCAGTAACGACCCCCGGGCAATTTTTCTCCTCTGCTGCCCCGGGCATTGCCAAAACCCCATATTGCAGTATGGTGTGCCCAGGAGGTGCTCCCATGCGCGCGTTGATCCTTTTCACTTTTCTACTCTCCCTCTCCCTGCTCTCGTGCTCCTACGACGAGAGCGGTATCCCCGCCAAAGAGATCTGCAACAACGACATCGATGATGACGGCGACGGTTTCGCCGACTGCGACGATCAGGACTGCTGGCTCAGTTCCCTCTGTCAGGAAAACAACGCAAACCCCGAAGTGTGTGACAACGGGATCGATGACGACCTTGACGGCTTTGTGGACTGCAAGGATTTGGACTGCGTGGACTCCTGCGAGTACCGCGAGATCTGCGACAACCAGACCGACGACGACAACGACGGCTATACCGACTGCGAGGACCAGGACTGTGCCGGTCACCAGGCCTGCGCCGAGCCGGCCGAGGAAGTGTGCGACAACGGCCTCGACGATGACTGGGACGGCCTCGTGGACTGCGATGATCCCCAGTGTTCCGAAACCGCAGCGTGCACCCAGGCCGAGATCTGTGACAACGGGATCGATGACGACAACGACGGCTTCGTGGACTGCAAGGACTCCGACTGCGCGGACTCCTGCGAGTACCGCGAGATCTGCGACAACGGCACCGACGATGACAACGACGGCTACACCGACTGCGGGGATCAGGACTGCGCCGGGCACCAGGCCTGCACCAACCCCCCGGTGGAGATCTGCGACAACGCCCTCGACGACGACGGCGACGGCCTGATCGACTGCGACGATCCCGACTGCTCTGACTTCCCCTGCTCCCCCGTGGAGGATTGCACCAACGGTTTAGACGACGACGGCGATGACCTGGTGGACTGCGAGGATCCCGACTGCAGCTTCCATCCCCTGTGTACCACCGAAAATATCTGCGACGACGGACTCGACGATGACAGCGACGGATACACGGACTGTGCCGACCTCGACTGCATCGGCGCCGAGGGCTGCGGCGAATGTGACGCCGTGTCGGGCCAGGGCTGCAGCGGGAGCTTCTGCTATATGCACCGCAGCCAGGGATACGCGGGTCTCTGTGTGGAGACCGCGGGGACCAACGGCCCCGGGGAATATTGCAACCCCGTCACCACGGCTGCCGACTGCGTCCCGGGATACTACTGCAGCTCGGGCTTCACCTGCCAGCCCCTGTGCCGCCGCGCCGAGGACGACTGCCCCGCAAGCGAAGAAGGCATCCCCGGAACCTGCTCTCCCTTCCAGGGTCAGGAAGAGACCTCACCCTACGGCGCCTGCGTCTACTGACAGGACACCTAAACCACCATCAACACCCATTCCATGAAACACCATCAGCCAACAGGAGTGCCCATGAAAAACCTGCTCATTATCGACGCCCACCCCAAACAGGACAGCTTCTGCTCTGCCCTGGCCGCTGCCCTGTATGACGGCGCCCGGGAAAACCCCCTGGTAACCGTGGAGCTGCTGAAGCTCTCGGACATGGCCTTCGACCCCATTCTCCACAACGGATACAGCGTTGACCAACCCCTGGAGGCCGATCTTGCCCGAGCCAG
>JAHJLU010000617.1 GCA_018821745.1 Myxococcota bacterium
CTTTTTCGGATTTCGGTTCAATGCAATCCATGACACTTGAGTACCGCAGATGAATCATACCCGGCCTGCATTATCAAGGGGAAATGCGAACCACACTGTGGTCCCTCCACTGGGACCTGCCGTGGCGTCCATAACCCCTCCCATGCGCTCAACCCACGTCCGGCTGATATGAAGCCCAAGGCCAGACCCTCCGTACTCGCGGCCGGTCTCGGAGGACTCCTGGGAGAAGCGATCAAAAACCAGCGCCAAAGCCTCCCGGGAAATCCCAATCCCCGTGTCTTCCACGGCGAACCGTATATGGGGGCGGCCATTCAGTTCTATCCTTGAGAGCGTCACCAGGACCCGCCCGCTACTGGTAAATTTCAGCGCGTTTCCGATCACATTTACCAAAACCTGGCGCACCCTGTCGGGATCGCCGGTCACTCGCCAGGGGTCACCCTCGCTTTGGACCTCAAGTGACACGGTCCCACCCTGAATTTGGGGAAAAAACAGCGGTAACGTAGAATGCACCAGTTCATTGGCCTCATATTCGATGCTCCTTGCGACCATATGCCCCCGCTCCACCCGTGTCAGATCAATGACATCATCGATTATTTTCTTCAATATCTCGGCAGCGTGCATAATGGAAGAGAGGATCTCCCGTTGCCGCTCCTCATGAATCGACAGCTCCAGAATCTGGGCCGCACCAAAGATCCCGTTGAGTGGGGTCCTGATCTCGTGACTCATATTAGCCAGAAAGTGGGTTTTTTGCATGGATGCTTCCATGGTCTGAGCCGTGAGTACCTGCTTTGCCTCCATGATTTTACCCATTTTTCTGTTGGCTTTTAGCAGATACTCCGTGTTCTCATCCAGGTCAGCCAAGTGTTTGTAAACCCGAGACATATCGTGCACCAACCCAATCGTCCCCCTGGGGAAGTTGCTGGCTGTCCCCAGAGACGAGAATGATATGGCCACGGGCATGGAAGTGCCGTCGCTTTTTTTCAAAATCCATGCCTGCCCTCTCTCCTCCGAGGTTTTTTGCTGCGGATAATTTCCCAGCACCTTTGCGAGCCGCCCCTTTATGAGCTCGTCCCATGATGTGTGGGCAAAAAAGGCTTCAAATTCTACCCCTTCCACCTGGTCCCTGGTTGAGCTCATCATCTTCAGTACCGCCGGGTTTGCACGCCGGATAATAGCGCTCCCGTCCAGCAGGAGAACCCCGTCGTGCATGCTTTCAAATATGGAGTGGGACATGTTGGCGGGGTGGTAGGAGAGCAGATCCATTCGCGCCACCGCCCAGATCCCGATGGGAATAACAGGGAGCAAGGCCAGCTGTCCCATATTGGGAAAATTGGCTGCAAAAAATTCGGGGATGAGGATCTCCGTTGCAAATCCAAACAGAACCATAATTCCCGCAATGAGAGCGAGAATCTGCCCATGCCGGCGCTGGGTCGGGTGTGGTGCTCTGACCCCGTGGGCCACCAGCAAAAAGGCGCTGCCCGCAAAAAAGGCCAGGTGGTGAAGGTGAAACAGAAGGGGAAAAACCGATGAGCTCCAGACTCCGTTGCGACCAAAAGGCGTCTGGGCAAACCCGATGACCATATATCCCTGCCATTGAGCCCAGAGCATCAGGACAGCCGGGAGAAAAGAGAGAGCAATCAAGGGGGCCGAGAGGATAGATCTGGCCCGGGCAAAAGACGCGGAGAACCAGAAGAGCACGGGTGCGCAGAAGATCCAGCCAATGGCCCCAACACGAAAACAGAAAATGACATGCTGATCCGGGAGCAGATTGGACTGGGTCAAAAAATCCCAAAACGACCAGTTGGCGAACAGGAGAATCAGGAGAACAAATAATCGCTTCACCGCCGTTTTATCTTCCCGAAATCCCACATAGCAGGCAAAGAACAGATAAATTATTGTTGCTGCAAGATTTGCGTAGGGCATCAGTTGCCCTCCGGTCTTTGGAACAGGGACAACACAAGGTCCCTGAGTGCAAGGGAAGAGAGGGGTTTGACAAGAACCGTATCCATTCCTCCGTCAATGCACTCACGATGATCCACCTCATTGGTGCTCGCGGTGATGCCGATAATGGGGACACGCCGCCCCTTTACTTCAGCCTCTCGAATAGTTTTTGCAACACGGGGACCGCTGAGACCGGGCATCTCCCTGTCTAAAAAGATCAGATCGCATTGGCTGCCCCCCACGTAGGCCTCAAGCAGGGATGAACCTTCTGAAAAGGGAATCACCTTAAGTCCCGCCTTTTCCAGGGCCATAACAAGGAGTGTACGATTCACAGCGTTGTCGTCGGCGACAAACGCTGTGAGACTGCTCAAGGAAACCTCAACCTTACAGGCGTCAGCACCGTTGAGATCCTCCACCGACACCGTCACCGGCAGGTGGAGATGGAAACTGCTCCCCTGTGGTTTTTTGCGCTCCAGAGTAATTTTTCCACCCATTAATCTGGCCAGGCGGGAGGCAATGGCAAGCCCCAGCCCGGTCCCACCGAATCGCCTCGTCCTTGAGGGATCCGCTTGAGAGAATCCTTTAAAAACGGTGTCTTGCATTTTAACCGGGACACCTATTCCCTCATCCCAAATACTCAAGGATATGGTACGCTGATTGCCTTCGCCGTGTAGTCGGGCAATCATCCCGACGCTCCCTTCTACCGTAAATTTCACCGCATTGGAGAACAGCTCGGACACGATGCGTTCCAGTTTGTCCGCATCAACCATTACAGTCAGTGGCTCCATGTTGATGTCCAGGTGTACATCAAGACCCTTGCCGCGGGCATCCCTCGCATAATTATCCGCGACTTTTTGCAACAGCCCGGGAACCCTGACCGGGTTTGGGTCAGGGGTGATTTTTCCTGCTTCGAGGCGGGCGAAAAGCAGAATCGTGTCGACTACCTTGAGCAGCTTCTCCGCTGATTCAGAAATAATATTAATCATCTCTGTCTGCTCTGCGTTCAGATTCCGGGTCTCCATCAACTGGGACAGGCCAATAATACCGGTGATAGGGGTCCTGATTTCGTGGCTCATGTTGGCCATAAAATCCGCCTTGGCCTGGTTTCCGGAACCCGCTGAAACCAAAAGTGTCTCCAGCTTTGCGATATCCGCGGCAAGCCGTGTTGATATGTGTTTCGCTTCCTTGTGGGAGTTGTCGATCCGCACAAGGAGGTCATGCAAGACCTCCAGATCTTTCACAATATGAACAAGACCGAAGGGGTTCCCCAGTCTGTCCCGCACCAGAGTTCCAGAGACTGTAACGTGCTTTGTCTGTCCTCCCCGGGCATGGAGCTGGACTATCTTGTACTCCATGGAATGTGACCCATTTTTCCAGTTGGAGTTGTAATCTACGGGGATCAAAACGCTGATATTCATGTTTCTCAGCGTCTCCTGGCTGTATCGGGTGAGTCTGCATGCAGCCTGATTGGCCTGACCGATGGAGCCATCGAGCCCTGTGATGATAATCCCTTCATCAGAATTTTCCACCAGGGTTTTCATGCTGTTTTCCAACGTGGGGACAAAAAGTTGAAGGCTGTGAACTGCCCAAAAACATCCAAGAATAAAGAACAAAAAGAAGAGATGTGCCACACGGGGGAAATTCGGATCGATAAAACCGGCGAAGATCGTGTTGGCCACCGTACCCCCTGCGAGACTGCCGAATCCGCTGAGAAAAATAATACGTCCCAGCCTTTGCTTCCCGGGATGCTTTCTATCCAGGAGCAGCCCTTTGCACAGAAACAACCCCGCCCCGACATACCCAATATAGTAAACAATGTATGCCCATGAGATGGGGTCTCCATCCCACCGGGAACTGTAACCGTAGCTGGTGTGGAGCGCACTCCCATAGAAGCGATCCTTGAGCCGGGCGATGAGAAAAAAAACTGCAGGGATCAGGCTCATCAGACGATACTTCCACTGAGACAGGGGCCTGAACTGGGTCAACTCAGCCATCAGCCACAGCGCCGAAACAGGGAAGAAAATCCATCCCGGTGACCCCATCTTCAACAGGAGGTGAGCGGTGTCACTGTCAATCCCGGGATGCTGTATGAAAACATTGAAAAATGACCAGTAGGCAAAGGTGAGGCTGGTCAGAAAAAAGATGCGGTTCAGGGAATGATCAGGCCTCCGAAGCAAAATAAAAATTCCTGCAATCAAATAGATAATTACGGCCCCGAAGTTGATGTAAGATAGAATCATCGCATAGTCCCCTTTTGTCCAACTTCTTTCCCTGCCTGCCTGGCATAACGTGGTGGGGAAAATATAGGGCGAGGAGCAGTGGTATTCTAACACAGTTTCCCGAGGAATACCGGTTACATTTTGCACCTTCCAGGGAACTGATGCATTCCCGTAATGAGAGGAGCTCTCATGTCCAGATTGCCCGTGTTTTTTCTGGCCCTTATGGGGGGTCTCGCCTGTTCCGCCCGCTCCACACACTCACAGGAGAACCCGGCCGGTGTTGGGAAACCCGCCAGGAAGTCACAGGAAAATTTCCCTGGGAAAAAAACAACATCGCCAGCTTCACTCCGCCCGAAATTCCCTGTTTCGAAACCGATCCCCGCTGTCAAATTGAAACCCGGTCTCCCTCTCGACGTAAAGGACAAGGGTGTTTTTTCTATCCATGACAGGTCTGTATCAATTCAACTCCCGGCGGATATCGCGCCCGGGCAGACATCCATTTACGTCAATAAAGATCGCAGAATCATGGTGCTCTATGCCTCGGGAGTCGCAATCAAAGTGTACCCTGTCGCCCTGGGCGGTGCTCCTCTGGGACCGAAAAAGAAAATGGGGGATCAGAAGACCCCGGAGGGTGATTATTATATCTGCGAGCGACGAAGCACCAACCTCCCCCGCCGATATGGCGCGAGATCCCTGCGACTCTCCTATCCAAACGCAGCAGATGCACGGAGCGCATTCACCTCACGGCTCATCTCCCAAAAACAGTTGCGTTCCATAGAAGCGGCCATCAGAGCGCGAAAGATGCCCCCGCAAAACACGCCCCTTGGAAGCTCCCTTCGCATCCACGGGGGCGGTGTCTCGACGGACTGGACTCTTGGCTGTATTGCCATGCGAGACCCTGATGTCATTGAGATTTTTCGCTGCACACAGGGCAATACTCCCGTCGCCATTGCTGCGGCAAAAACCCACGGGGACCGCGATGGTGACGGGATCCCGGATCAGGTGGATATCCTCATGGGAGCCATCAAACTGACCATGAACAAGGCCTCCTACGATCCCGCCTACTTCCCCATGAAATATCCCATGGGTGATGTGCCGGCGGGCAAAGGAGTCTGTACCGATGTTATCATCAGGGCAATGCGAAATGCGGGATATGATCTGCAGGAACTCATCCATGAGGATATTCGTGCCCACGCCTCCCGCTACAAAAACATTGTGAAGGCTGACCGACAGATCGATCACCGGAGGGTTAAAAATATGATCACCTATTTCCTGCACCATTTCAAACTCCTCGACCGGGGGTTTTCCGCCGCGACGCGTCACACCTACCGCCCCGGTGATATTGTCTTTATGGATACACTCCCCAAGGCTGGTCCCGACCATGTGGGTATTGTGGCAGACACCCGGGGAACTGACGGAAATCCCCTTATTATCAATAACTGGACCACGGGATGCGTCACGGCACGGATGGCGCTGCTCTCCACCGTCCCAGTCACCCACCATTTTCGCATCACTTCCCCATAGTTGATTTTTGAATGTGATTATGAGTTCTTGAGGGGATGCGTCAATAGGCACGGGCTGCAGCACCCTGATCTTTGGGAGGGACAATCCTCCCGGGAGTTGTTCAGTAGCCCATTACCCCGACAACTCGACCACCAACACCGGAGAGGACCGGGGCGTAATCCGTGGCGCAGATGGGGGTGAAGGCCCAGTCCATCTGCTCCGGGGCGTTGTAATAGCTCACCAGCTCTTTGATGCGCACGGCGGGGTAGGCCTCCCCACCCTGGGAGCTGGTACAGGATGGTGCCAGTCTCCACATTCCCTGCTCGTCTTTGTCAACGCTCAACTGCCCGTTGTAGGGTCCTGCCACTGCCGCCACCGTCGCCAGCGCCGCCGATCCCTTAACCTGAGCGATGACCTGGGTATACCGGTCAAGATGGTGCAGCCAGTCATGCGTTGCGCTCCCCGTGTCAGCGGAGACGCACGCACTGAAATCGACGGTGTCAACATCGGTAGAGTCCAGGGTCGCCCACGCCTCCGCACATGCCACACCACCAAGCGTGCAGCGGAAGGAGTTTAGGGGAGGAACCATGATGGCAGGATCGAACAGCGCATCGTCCTGAACCGAGCAGTCGTCCTCATCTGTAACCAGGATCACTGCGAGGTAGGCGGTCTCCCTGACAAAACCATCATTGGAGGCATGTCCGGCCGTAAGCGCCGCGTGCATGGCCTCCATGGGCTGCTCAAAGCCGCAGCCACCCACCCCAATGTCGGCCATGCAGGAGAAGACCGCGTCAATGCTCTCGCCGGAGTAGTTCACACAGCGGGGGCAACCCTTGTCATCGGTGGCGAGGAGAAGACCGTTGGGCTCCGTGGGATTGCCATCTCCATCCAGGAATGCGTCGGCGTCACAGTTTGCCTGCTCACAGTCAGTCTCCACACACATCCCCGAGGCGTCCCGGGTTATACTGCAGCCGTTGGGATCCACATCCACCAGATACATCTGGTTCAGGGGATTGTTGCAACTGTTCCCGCTGCCCTTGACCAATTGGCCCATCTCCCCCCCCTCGCAGGAGGGAATGGAGTAGAACCCGGAACCGAGATCCGTCGTCGTCACACCGATATGGACATTGGGCAGATAGCCGATTCCCGCTCTGAGGGTGGTGAGCAGCGTGCTGAAATTGCTCCTCAGCAGCGCCTGCTCCTCCTGCATGGAGTAGGAATTGTCGATGACAAAGAGGATATCCACATTGGTGTTAATGCGGGCCAACTGGGGCATGCAAGACGCCTCATTGTATGTGCAGTCAATTGTGCAGCGCAGGTTACCCCCGCGGTGGCCCAGAGACTCACAGGTGGTATCGCCTATGGCATCACCGTCGCACTCCTCCCCGGGATCAATGACACCGTTTCCACAACCTTCTGTACACTCGGAAAAATCAAGGGTGCAGTCCGGAGCACACCCGAGCGCCCCGCCCGAGTATCCATACTCCTCACAGGTCCTCTCGTCGGCGATGGCCGCCTCGCACTCTTCACCCTCTTCCAGAAGCCCATTCCCGCACGATGCAGACTCCTGATGGCAGACGCCCTCCATACACACCAGATCTCCGTTGCACAGATCTCCGGTGAGGCAGGCGCCGCCCTCGCTCCCCGGGGGAATTTCACCGGAGTCATCACATGCAGTCAGGGCCAGAGCAAACACAAATAGCATTACAAACGTTTTCATTTTATACCTCCTGGTTCAGTGGTTTTTTTTCAGAGACGCTCCTGGCCGGCCGTGGTGTTCACAGGCCAATGAGGTCAGTTTCTAACCCTGTAGTGTCACTCGGTTTTCCATTTGGACGGCATTTTTTGAGAAAAAATTGTAACGCCCTGATTTACAATAGATTATATTTACGCAAAGGAATCCCCGCTCAACACAAATCCCTCCTTGACTACCTAACGCATGTTAGGTAACATGATTCCATGGGTGGTCTCACACCCTGCTCTATACCGGCGGCTACAATAAAAGGAACCATCTCCATGTGTGATCTCAGAGTTGGAACTTCAGGATATGATTATCTTGACTGGATCGAGGCCTTCTACCCGGAGCAACTGTCAAGAAACGAGTTTCTCCCATACTATTCCAAGCATTTCAACACGCTGGAGCTTAATTTCAGCTACTACCGCATGCCCACAAAAGAGCAAATGGTTCGGTTCGCACAGGCCACCACCGGGAACATGGACTTTTCCATCAAAGCCCACGAATCCCTGACACACCGGGTGGATCCCCACCTATGGCGTGACCATGCCCGTGACTACATCAAGGGGATCTCGCCGCTGATGGAACAGGACAAGCTCAACTCCATCCTCCTCCAGTTCCCCTATAGTTTCCACTACACCCCCGAAAACAGGCGTTACCTCGATCAACTCATCACCGCCATGGGACGACTGCCCCTGGTGGTTGAATTCCGCAGCGCCCAGTGGATGAGCAACCGGGTCTTCGATGGCCTGCGCCGGCGTGAGGTGGGACTCTGCATCACCGACACCCCACGACTCAAGGGGCTCCCCCCCGCAATGGATGTGGTCACCTCTCACACCGCCTACATTCGCTTCCATGGCCGCAATGAAGAAAACTGGTGGGGCTCCGATGCCGCTGCCCGCTTCGATTACCTCTACAGCCCCAAGGAGCTGGGCAGCTGGATTGCGCGCATCAAGACCATCGTCTCCGTTGCACAGAAGATTCGGGTCTACTTCAACAATCACCGCCGCGGGCAGGCCCCTGCCAACGCACTCATGCTCAAAGAACTGCTGAAAAAAGCTGGGGTTATTACCGAGGGAGGCTGACCATGGAGCGCATGATTGTCCACATAAACATCACCAACTTCATGGCCGCCGTCGAGAGCAGCAAAGATCCCTCCCTGCGGCGGTGGCCATTCATTATAGCACCGGAGAAGCAAGCCCGCGCGGTGGTCCTCGGTGTCTCCGATCTGGCTTTCCATGAGGGGCTGCAGGCAGGCATGCCCCTCAATATTGCCCTCAAGCGCCTGCCGGGATGCCGGGTACTCGTGCCAAGCACAGAGCTCTACGAAACCGCCCAGCGATCCATATACAATCTCGCCGCCCGGTTTTCTCCAACGGTGGAGATGCGCAGTAACGGGCACCTCTTCATTGATCTCACCGGGACCACAAGAATTTTCGGCCACTCCATCGACGCCGCCGCCACTATCAAGCAGGAGTTTCAGAACACCCTCGGGCTCGATCCCACAACCGCACTCGCCGTGAACAAAGTGGTCTCCAAGGTCGCCAGCCGGGTTGTCCGCCCCCACGGGTTTGCCTCGGTCCCTCCGGGGGATGAGGGGGGTTTCATGACCCCGCAGTCGGTCACTCTGCTGCCGGGGATTGGCCCGCGGCTGGAGAGCCGCATGGGAGCCCTGGGCATTCTGTTCATGGGAGAACTCGGCAGCCTCACCGACTCCCAGACCGTTGTCGCCTTTGGAGCTCAGGGCACCACCCTCAAACGTCACGCCATGGGAATCGACACCGATCCGGTCCTACAGAATCCCTTGCTGTGCAACCGAATCACCCATGGACGCATCCTCGAAACCGACAGCAATGATCCACAAATGCTCCGGGCCCATCTCGCGCTCCTCTGCGAGCACGCGGGGTTTACCCTCCGGTCCCGCAACCGATCCACCACGCAGATACACCTGGAGTTCCAGTACAGCGACATGAAATTGTCCGGGCGACAGGCCACCCTCAACTCCCCTGTACACCTGGACCGCGACATCTATCGTATCGCCAGCGGCCTCATGGAGCACCTCCTGGCACGTCGAGTCCGTGTTCGCAAGCTCACCCTCTCCCTGGGACGGCTCCACCGCGAGAGCCACCAGCTGGATCTCTTTGAACCCCCATCATCCCACGTCCTGCAACAGGCGCTGGATCACCTGAGGAGCCGCTATGGGCAGATCACCGTACAGCGGGCATCTTCCCTGGGGCTGCCATGAACAGCACCTTCGTCCCCCTCCACCTGTTGTCCAACTACTCCCTCCTTTATGGTGCCAACCACATCCAGGAGCTGGTAAAGCACGCGTCGTCCCTGGGCATAAAGAGCATAGCCCTCACGGATCGAAACAACCTCTACGGTCTCCACACCTTTCTGCGAGAGTGTAAAAATCACCACATCCAGCCCATTATCGGAGCGCGGCTGGAATCCCATGGGGAGCGCATGATCTGCCTGGCCCGAAATCCCGCAGGATTTGCCATGCTCTCCCACGCCATCACGGTTATCCATCGGGACCCCCCTCCCCTCCCGGAGCTCCTGTCACTTCTCGACGGCAACACCATTATCATTATCGATCACACGGATCTGCTCCGGCGGGTGGCGCATCTCACCGCCCTTCGGGACAACCCGCCCCGGGTGTGGGGCGGGCTCCCCGGCCCCCGGCATGCGATGGTGAAAGTTGCAGGGGAAGCGGGAGTCCCCCTGGTGGCGCTCCCGGAAATAATTGGTCTGCACCGATCCGATTATTACATCCATCGCATCCTGCGAGCCATCGCCGAGAACACGGTGCCAGGCCGTCTCACCCCCGAGCAGACCGCCCCCGCCGAGGCCCTCTTTCCCTCCCTCCCTGTACTGAAAAATCGATTCGGCCTCTATCCCGATGCCCTCGGCGCAACCAGCCTCATCGCGCAGCAGTGCCACACCACCATCGGAAATGATCTTGTTTTTCCACGATACGAGACCCCCGTGGAGAGCGCGGATTTGCTCCGGCGGCTCGCCCTGCAGGGCGCCGAGGAGCGCTACGGAGAGCTGTCAGAGACCGTGTTGAAGCGAATGGATTATGAGCTGGAAATCATCAATGAGAAGGGCTTCGCAGACTACTTCCTGGTGGTCCGCGACATTGTGCTCAGAGCCTCCCGTATCTGTGGACGCGGCTCCGGAGCGGCATCCCTGGTGGCCTATTCCCTGGGGATCACCAATGTTGATCCCATCCGGCACAACCTCTACTTTGAGCGCTTTCTCAACCGTGATCGACAGGACCCGCCCGATATCGACATTGACTTCGCCTGGGACGAGCGCGACGCTATCATCCAGCAGGTTATGCAGGATTATGGCCGCGACAGGTGCGCCATGGTGTGCAACCATATCCATTTCAAGCCCCGCTCTGCCCTTCGGGAAGTGGCCAAGGTGCATGGAATCCCCGAGGGTGAAATAGCCCGTGTCCGCAAGCTCCTGTCGGGCCTCTCCGGTAGAGAGGGCTGGAATCCCTTCTCGCGGCAGTTCTACCCCTACAAAAAGCAGCGTGTTTCCCTGGAGGCACCCTGGCCGGAAATACTCACCACCGCGGATCGCATAACGGGCTTTCCCCGGCATCTCGGGGTTCATGTAGGGGGCCTCGTCATTACCCCCGACCCGATCCATTTTCATGTCCCCGTGGAGACCGCACCCAAGGGAGTACCCATCATCACCTGGGAAAAAGATGGAGCGGAAGAGGCCGGGTTCGTCAAAATTGATCTGCTGGGAAACCGCTCTCTGGCTGTTGTTCGTGACGCTATCGCCAATGTAAAAGCGAACGGGATTACTTTTGATCAGCGCACCTGGGATCCCCTCGTCGATGCCCGGACCGTCGCGCTCCTGGCAAGTGGCGCCACAATGGGCGTATTTTATGTGGAATCACCTGCCATGCGCCAGCTGCAGCGCAAAACACAGCGGGGCGATTTTGAACACCTGGTCATCCACAGC
>JAHJLU010000055.1 GCA_018821745.1 Myxococcota bacterium
CAAGGACTGCTCCCGTGTGCGTAACCGGCGCAAAAAGCGCGACTGTGAAGCCATGAACCGCCGCGTTGAGTTCCACATCCTCAAGAAAAAATAACCGCCCCTCCTTCCTCTTTGCCAATCAACAATGGGGAGCGACGCGCTGCCACGGTCCCAAAGTGCAGGCGCACTAGAGGTATCTTTCCATTTGTCCTCCTCCACGGATCCCGCGTTCACCTCTTTGCCGGGTAACCCTGTAAATGTTGTCTGAAATCATTGTTGTGGGGACAAAAAAAACAATCGCTGATTTTGTTTTTTCCTGTGGTATGATGCTCCCGATCAAAAAAAAGCGGATTGATTGTCCCCCCATTGGCCGTAGTAGAGCCTTTGTGAAAACCGGGAGGTGTTACCTGATGAAACATATTTCCTTCGTAATTCTGAGCATTTTTGCCATATATTCCCTCGCAACCTGTGGGAAATCTTCGAAAAAAGCACCGGAAAAGAGTGTGGTGGAGACAGTTGAAGCCAAGGAGGTCGTGATCCCCGCCGCCACAATCCCCGGCAGTGTAAAGGGACTCTCATTTATCCTGGAGAATGGGCCCGGTGCCCATGGGGCCAGCGGCGTGACGCCCTACACCCCGGGTACCCCTCTCCCCGATGCCGAGACAACCGCCCTCCTGGCCAAGCTCCCCAAGGGTCCCGGGACCGGAAACCTGGCGAAGAGCTTCGCCATGCGGGATCGCTCCCTGCCACCACCGCGCACCGGCGCAACCGTGCAGTCATCCTTTCCCCCTCCCCAGAAGCCGGCACCAACGAAAAAGCCCGACGCCGGGGAGCTCACGGTCCTGCGCACCTCCCCCACCACCGATGTGTACATCGCCCCCAACATCAGCGTGACCTTCTCGCAGCCCATGGTGGCCGTGACCAGTCACGCTGACTCCATCGCCAAGGGCGTGCCGGTGAAGATCTCCCCCGAGGTCGCCGGAAAGTGGCGCTGGCTGGGGACAAAGACCCTGGTCTTCGAGAGCGAGCTGGAGCGCCTGCCCAAATCCACCAAGTATGTGGTCACCATCGCCGAGGGTATCAAGTCCGCCCTGGGCAAGAAACTGGCAAAAGAGGTGAAGTGGGAGTTCTCCACTCCGACCCTCAGCGTGGAGACCTTCTATCCCCAGCACGGTCCCCAGAACCTCAACCCCATGTTCTATGTCCGGTTTGACCAGCGGGTGGATCCCGAGCTGGTGATGAAATCCCTCACCATGAAAAGCAGCAATAGTGTGAACGTCCCCGTGCGGCTGGCGACACAAGAGGAGATCAAAAAAGACAAGACGGTCAGCCACTACATGGAATATGGCAAGACCGAGTTCAAGGGGCGCCAGTTAGCTTTTATCCCCCTGCAGCAGCTTGAGAAAGCCACCTACTACACCATCTCCATCGGACCGGGGACCCCCTCCATGGAGGGCCCCAAAAAGACCGACAAGGCCATCACCTACTCCATCAAGACCTACGATCCTCTGGCCATCGAGGATCAGAGCTGCAAGCAGCGCTATAAATGCCGGCCGCCATGGTCCATGTCCATGCGGTTCAATAACGGCCTGGACGAGAAGGCCTTTAAAAAAGAGTGGGTCACCGTGACCCCCGCCATCCCTGACCTCTCCATTATCGCGGCGGGTCGGTCAATCATCATTTCGGGCCACATCAAGGGCCGCCGGGATTACGAAGTGACCGTCTCTCCCCTGCTCAAAGATATCTACAACCAGACCCTGGGCAGTAAACAGACGCGCACCTTCTATTACCGTGAGGCCTACCCGGCCCTCAACTCCAACTATCGCCGCCTCACGGTGGGTGACCCCGGGGCTCCCCCCGAGGTTCGATTCCAGTCCGTGAATATCCCCACCATCAAGGCCGAGGTGTACGCTGTCGGGCCAGAGGATTACCCCGGCTATCTGGATTACTCCCGCAAGTATCGCTATGATAAAAAAGCGCCGGCCCCTCCCGGCAAGCTGGTGCTGACCAAGACCTGGTCCTTCGACGGGAAATCCGACGAGATGGTGGAGACGGTGCTCTCCCTGAAGAAGCTGGTGAACAAGGCGGGCAACGGCCAGTTCATGGTCCAGGTGTCGTCCATGCCCATTCCCGAGAAGCGGTATCAATGGAAAACCTTTATCACGTGGATCCAGTTCACGAAACTGGGCCTTGATGCCCACTTTGATCACAAGACCCTCTATGGCCTGGTGACCGATCTGGCAACGGGGAATCCCGTGTCGGGTGCCAAGGTGGAGATTCTCTCGGGGCCGACCGGTCAGACCGATAAGGAAGGCCTCGCCAGGCTGGAGCTTCCCTCCTCCATCGATTCTCCCCTGGGATCGCTGCTGGTGGCCAAAACCGGCAACGACATCTCCTTTGTTCCCAAAACCATGTACAGTTACTATGGCAGCTACGGCAAATACCTCAGCACCGGCGCCCCCGGGAGCAGGGCCATCTATTTCACCTTTGATGACCGGAAACTGTACAAGCCCAAAGAAACGGTCAACCTCAAGGGCTGGATCCGTATCGCCGACATGGGCCCGGCGGCGGGGCTCTCCCTCCCCGATGGTGCCACCGAGGTGACCTACACGGTCTATGATCCCAGAAACAACAAAATCGGCAACGGCAAGGCCGCCATGAACAAACTGGGCGGGTTCCATTTCAACTTCACCCTCCCCGACAACACCAACCTCGGATCCGCCCGCGTGGAGATGCGCACCAACGCCGGGAACAGGGGCTCCCACTATTTTACCATAGCTGAGTTCAGAAAACCCGAGTTCGAGGTCTCCATCAGCGCATCTGAGGGCCCCTTCCTGCTTGGGGAGAGGGCGGATCTCACCATCGGGGCCAGCTATTTCTCCGGCGGGGGCCTCCCCGGCGCCGAGGTGAGCTGGAGTGCCACCGCCAGCCCCGGCCATTTCTCCCCTGCGGGGCTGTGGAAGTGGTCCTTTGGAAACCAGGCGGTCCACTGGTGGTTCCTTGGCGGCGGCTCCTCCTCCAACACCACGAGCAAATACCTCTCCGGCGCGACGGATTCCCGCGGGAAGCACTCGGTACGGCTCTCTTTCAAGGAGGCAAACCCCCAGGTGCCCTACTCGGTATCAACCAACGCCTCGGTAGTGGATGTGAATCGCCAGAGCTGGACCGCCCGCAAGACGCTGCTTGTCCATCCCGCCGACCGCTATGTGGGGCTCAAGACCGACAAATACTTCGTCCCCAGGGGGGTCCCCCTCAAGGTGGATTTCATCGTGACGGATCTGGAGGGCAAGAAGGTCTCCCAGGTACCCGTTACCATCACTGCCCAGCACGAAAAGTGGAAATACCACAGGGGTAAATATCAGCGGGTCCACACCACCAAGCAGGAGTGCCGGGTTATGAGCGATGCCAAGGCCCCGGGCAGCTGCACATTCAAGACGGAAAAGGGCGGCAGCTACCGCATTACCGCCACCATCCACGACGCAAAAGGACGCAAAAACTCCACGAGCATCACCCGATGGGTCTCGGGAGGCTCCTTGCCCCCCGTGCGCAAGGTGGAGCGTGAGAAGGTCCAGTTGATCCTCGACAAAAAAGAATACAAGCCCGGTGACACAGCTGAAGTGTTCATTCAGGCACCCTTCTCCCCCGCCCAGGGGCTGTGGTTTGTCAAACACGCCGGCATCGCCAGCGCCAAACGGTTCACCATGAACAGTCCCACCCACATTCTCAAGGTCCCCCTCACCGCCGCCCATATGCCGGCCACGGAGATCCAGGTGGAGCTGGTGGGCGTCTCCAAACGCATGGACGATGGCGGGCAGCCGGTTCCCAAGGCGCCACCACGGCCCGCCTTTGCCGGGGCCACTATTCGGCTCCCGGTCTCCCTTGCTTCCCAGAAGCTGCACCTCACCATCACACCGGTGAAGACTCGCCTCATGCCCGGAGGCAGTACCCGTGTGGACATGCAGGTGCTTGACTGGCAGAAGAAGCCCGTGGAAGGAGCCGAGATCGCTCTCGTGGCGGTGGATGAGGCGGTGCTCGCGCTCACGGGGTACCGTGTCGGTGATCCCATCGGGTACTTTTATCCCACGAGGATTGGGAATGTCCAGTCCCGCTGGATCCGCCAGCAGATTTTGCTGGACGATCCCGTACGGCTCACCAGGGATCTCAACACCATTTCTCAGTCCAAGATGTCCGAGGGCTCTCTCTCCGATTCCATGGCGCTGCCGGCGTCTGCGCCCGGTGCGGTCGGAGGGCGATTCAGCCGCGGGTCGGCCAGGCCTAAACGTGCCAGAAGCATGGACCGAATGAAGAGCAAGAAGGAGTCGCTCTCCGCCGACGAGCCCGAGGAAAAGGCTCACTCCAACGACCCCACGGTGAAGGTGCGCAGCAACTTCGCCGCGCTGGCGCTCTTCGCCCCCGAGGTCTCCACCGACGCACAGGGCAAGGCCTCCGTAGAACTGAAGCTGCCCGATAACCTCACCCGATACCGGCTCATGGCGGTGGTGGTCGCCAAGGCCACCCACTACGGCAAGGCCGAGAGTCAGGTCACCGCCAGGCTTCCCCTCCAGCTGCGGCCCTCTCCGCCGCGCTTCCTCAACTTCGGGGACTCCTTCGAGCTGCCCCTGGTGGTTCAGAACCAGACCTCAAAGCCCCTGGAGGTAAGCGTGGCGCTCCGTGGTCACAACGTGGTCCTCAAGGGTCCCGCGGGGCAGAAGATCACCATCCCCGCCGACGATCGCAAGGAGGTCCGCTTCGCCGTGGCCACCAACATGCCGGGAAAGGCCAAGTTCGAAGCCATCGCTGTGGGCGGCGGCTCCAGTGACGCGGCCACCTTCGAGCTTCCTGTCTGGACACCGGCGACCACCGAAGGTTTTGCCACCTATGGCACCATCGACCGCGGGGCCATCGTTCAGCCCGTGAAGATGCCCACCAATGTGGTCCGTGAGTTCGGCGGTCTCAATGTTCAGACCTCCTCCACCCAGCTCCAGGCCCTCACCGACGCGGTTCTTTACCTTTTCTCCTATCCCTATGAATGTTCCGAGCAGCTCTCCAGCAGAATCCTCTCCATTGTGGCGCTCCGGGACGTGCTCACGGCGTTCTCCGCCGCGGGGCTGCCCAACGCCGATATTATTGAAAAAGCCATGGCGAGGGATCTGCAGAAGCTGGTCAACATGCAAAATGGCGACGGCGGCTTCGCCTTCTGGATCCGCGGTCAGGAGTCCTGGCCTTTCCTCACCATTCACGTGACCCACGCACTGATCCGCGCCAAGAACAAGGGTTACAAGGTCCGCGCTCAGACGCTGCAGCAGGCCATGTACTACCTGAAAAATATCGAGCGTCACA
>JAHJLU010000618.1 GCA_018821745.1 Myxococcota bacterium
CGGTGCCATCATCGTGGGCGCCGGGACTCCCCCGGTCTCCGACGGAACCGGCCGCAAGCGGGAGTATTTCAGTTGCTACGGCTCCAGGCTGGACGTCCACGGCTGGGGTTCCTATGTGTACACCGCGGGCTATGGCGATCTGTTCAACGGCGGGGGTGATGTGAACCAGTATTACACCGCGGTCTTCGCCGGGACCTCCTCCGCCAGTCCCATCGTAGTGAGCGCCGTGGGGCTGTTGCTGGGTGTTCTGCGCGCCCGCGGCTATGATCACCCCTGCGTTGACGAGAACGACTGCGATTCCGGCTATATCTGTGATGCCGTTAACTTCAGTTCACCCCGGTGTATCGGCGGCCAGACCATGTCCTCCTTCGCCATGCGACAGCTCCTCACGGACACGGGCTCCCCCCAGCTGGGTGACACCTCTGAGCGCATCGGGCCGCTGCCCAACCTGGAGGAGGCGGTGCAGGGTCTCTCCACCTGCGGTGACAGTGTGGTCGAGGGGCTCGAGATGTGTGACGACGGCAACATGGTCTCCGGCGACGGCTGCTCCTCTGACTGCCGCTCCGACGAGACCTGCGGCAACGGGTACACCGACGTGAACGAGATGTGTGACGACGGCAACACGGTCTCCGGCGACGGCTGCTCCTCTGACTGCCGCTCCGACGAGACCTGCGGCAACGGCGTGGTGGATCCCGGTGAGGTGTGCGACGACGGCAACACGGTCTCCGGTGACGGCTGCGCCCAGTTCTGCACCTCCGATGAGACCTGCGGCAACAGCATCGTGGATGTGAACGAGGACTGTGATGACGGAAACACCCTCGATGGCGACGAGTGTCCCTCCACCTGCCGGACAAAGGCCAAGGACGACGGCTGCTCCTGCAAAAACGCCGGAACCACCGCCACCATGCCACCTTCCATGCTGATGCTGCTCCTGGTGCTTCTCCCCCTGGTGCTCCGAAGACGCTGGTCTCGTCCATAGAGCGACAACCTAACAAGTTGCTTGTGTGAGCTATCGTTCACAGACCCACCGCAAGGGGATTGCCAACGCATGCAATTGTGAAGGGGATATAGGCGATGTCCCTGTTTACATGGCGGTGTTGCCCACCCGCCCGTACAGCATAAAATGAAGCACGGGATCCCTGCTTCTTCGTATCCTTGATGTGATCGCAGACAGCGAGCAAGGGCTGTGCCTACCCAAAATCTTCCACACGCTCAGAAGTCCATGCCGGCCAATCCTGGGGCTTTTCATGAGGCGCAAGGCAGCAGCAACAAGCAAGGGACTCTTTGTTAATCTGGTTTCAACACCAAGTCCCAGGACCTTCAAGGCTCGGCTGCGAACCAGATCCGAGAGGCTCTCATCATCGATAATAGGCACCAGGGCGTTATGGGGACTGTTCCCGGTCAGCCGCAAGGCCGCTTTTAGGTGATTTATTCGGCTGTGGGCACACCAGACAGCCCCAAGGTAGCGCTCCAGCGGGGTGTTTGGGTTTCGGGACACAAGGGCTGGCAGAGGAGCAGACCGAGGGTCCCAAAAGGGGGCAAATGCCAGGGGAAGAGGGACCGTCATTTGTAGCGGCTCATCGGGGGTTCCCCCCGCCTCGGCAATTCCGCGGTACATGGTGCTCCCTTGGAGTACACGGATCTGTGCAGCCGTGAGGAGAGTCCCCGTGGCTACGGGAAACATGAGATTTGCGGCGTCGGGGCAGAGGTTGGGAGTGGAGGTTATGGTCGCCCAGGGGCAAAAAGGTGTGTCGGACAAAGGATCCTGCTCCTGAATGTCAATCTCCGTTGTATGAAAGAGCCCGCCCATGTGACCCATTTCGTGGACAAGCACCATGGCGTCTGCATCTACATCGCCGCTGGGCACGAAGGCCAGCCCGCTCTGGGATGTTCCATGGAGCATGGCGGAACCGGGGATTCCCCCTGCAATTCCAATGGCGTTGCCGAACTGGGCGTTAGAAAAATCACCCACGGCGAAGATATTGACAGCGGGGGCAGAGCCAACGCCCAGGGTGTCGATGAACAGCGCATGAAGCTCATCTGCACTGTCGATAGTTACAACACTTGCAGGGGCAGTGAAAAATTGTGTCTGGCCCTGGGTCAACCCCACCTGGGGCTGCAGATAGGTGCTGAACACCGTGTTGACAACCTGGGTCAGGTAGGTTGCGTCGGTTACGCCCGGGGCGATGAAGATGTTGATATCCAGGACCCCGCCGTGAAACTCACCATCGGCGGTGCTGCGGATCCACAGTCTGGTCTGGGCGTTGCTGACGGAACCATCGCTCCCTAATAACAGGGACCAGTTGCCCTCCTGTACGGGCCAGGCTGCAGAGAGGTCAGACTGGGGGTCAGCAGCGCTGCAAAAACCCTCACCTCCAAATACCTGCGTGCTGTGGCCGGCCATGCTGAAATCGTTGATGATATTTACGCCCATTGGGTTTTGCAGGCGAGAAATGCCTATCATGTCGTGGGTATTTGGGGCCTGGGCCTGAACCGTGAACCCGATAGTGTTGGCGGGGATAGGGAGGGAATGGGACACGCCAACCTGTAGAGTACCCAGATCGAACTGAGTCAGGGAAACACGTTCGCAGCCGTCGGGGATGCCGTCCTCATCGGCGTCAATGCTGTCGTCGAAACCTGGGCAGACATCGCAGCCGTCGGGGA
>JAHJLU010000619.1 GCA_018821745.1 Myxococcota bacterium
CACGGACAACAGAATGCTGGGCGTCGTCACCGTGGATGATGTTATCGAGGTCATCCGGGAGGAGGCCACGGAGGATATTTTCAAAATGGCCGGCGCCGGCGATGACATCGAATATTTCCAGGAGCCCATTCTCAACGGCCTCAAGCCCCGGCTCACCAAGCTCATCATTCCGCTGCTGGGGGGCCTCCTCTCCGTACTTCTGCTCACCCTGAGGGGCCCGACCTTCTTCGCGGGGAGCCTCCTGCTCCTGTTTGTCATTCCGGTTCTTCTGCTCCTCTCCCACAACGTGGCCACCCAGACCTCAACTCTGGTCGTCCGTGGTTTCTCCATGGGACGTATCTCCTCATCCCATTTCGGAAAAATCCTCCGCCGCGAGATGCTCATGGGGCTTCTCCTGGGGTCATTGCTGGGGCTGGTGGTCTTCGGTGTGAGTTTCATCCCCGTCTTCGCCAACTATTCCGTTCTGCCTCCTGTTAAAATGGCGTTAATGGCGGGTGGCGTCACCGTTATGTCCCTGATAATCGCCACCACTGTCGGAGCTTTCCTCCCCCTGTTCTATGAGCGGCTTCAACTGGACCCCGCCTCCGCAGCAGGTGCCACGGTGCTCACCGTTGTCAATATACTGACCATCATTGCGGTTCTTGGAGCCAGCTGGATAGCAGTCACCCTCTGAACCCATGGGCAAAGAAAAAACCACAACCATCCGGGCCTACATCACTCGCAAGGTGCAGTACAGCGAGAGTGATCTGATCCTCACCCTCCTGTCCCTGGAAGAGGGACGGATCGATGCCATCGCCAGGGGCGCCCGGAAATCGCGCAAACGCTTTGAGGCCGGACTCTCCTACTATGTCCTCTACGAAGGAGTGGTCGCACCTCCCCGGAGCGGCTCCCTGTGGGCGCTACGCGAGATGGCTGTGTCCCGGAGCTATCCCTCGCTCCTGGATAACTACCAGAAGATCTCCACCGCCGCCGCCGGCACGGAGCTCATCCGGGAGCTGTCACCGCCCCATCAGGAGGACGAGCCACTCTTCTCCCTCCTCACCCTCTTTTATGAGGCCCTTGACGATCAACAAAATTTTTCCCACCTGCTCCCCTGGCTCCAATACAATGCTCTGGCAGGATCCGGGTACATCCATCACCTCCACGAATGCGGAAACTGCCATAAGGCGGGTAGCCCGGGAGGTTGGGCGATCAACATCCGGGACGGCTCCATCCGCTGTGAAAACTGTGCCCCGGGCGGCGCACAACTTGCTCCATGGGAGTCAATCTCCTGGCTCTTCTCGCAACCACCCCATCCGCCATCCCACGGATCCATCCAGCAGCTGGCCACCATGCTCAACCGACTGACGACCAATGTCCTGGGGAAACCGTTGCGTTCCAGTTCCTTTTAAAATATTCCGGGGAAAAAACGGGGGCCTTGGGAGGCGCGGAGAGGTCCTCACCCAAAGAAGACGCCACGGGGAGATCTGGCTATTTGGACAGATCGTCGATGAATTTTTCGAGCCGGCCCACCACCAGATTCAGGGCGATCTTGTTCTCGCCACCCTCGGGGATGATGATGTCGGCCCAGCGCTTGGTGGGCTCCACAAACTGCAGGTGCATGGGGCGCACGGTGCTGTAATACTGCTGCCGGATGGAGGCGAAGGATCGCCCGCGCTGGTCCATATCCCGCCTGATTCTGCGAAAGACCCGCAGATCAGAGTCCGTGTCCACAAAGATCTTCAGGTCGCACAGATCTCGCACCTGCTGGCTCTCGAGAATGAGGATACCTTCCACCACGATGACAGGACAGGACTCGATCACCTCGACCTGCTTCTCTCTGGCATGGTTGACAAAGTTATAGAGGGGCTTCTCAATGGTTCCCCCTGCTTTGAGCGTCTTGAGGTGGGCGATCAGCAGCTCGTTGTCAAGAGAATCCGGGTGGTCGTAGTTCAGTTTTTCCCGCTCCTCCAGAGGAAGTTCAGTGTGATCTTTATAATAGGAGTCATGATCGATGAGGACACTGCGCCCTTTGGGCAGGTGGCGGGAGATGTTTTTGGCGATAGTGGTTTTTCCGGATCCTGTACCACCAGCAATTCCTATGACGAAGGTTCTCATTGTTCACCTATCTAGCAGTGTTGGCTGCTATCCGAGTATGGATCCGCCCAATTGCGAATGCACCAGATGCACGGTCTTCTCATGAATGGACTGGACCTCATCCTGGGTGAGGGTTCGATCCGGGTGGGCAAACAGGATCCTGAAGGTGAGGCTCCGCTTGCCGGGGAATTTCTCCCCCTCATACATATCAACGCAGGTCACCGAGGCGACGAGGGGATCCACCTGTGACAGCAGGGAGACCACCTCGGCCGAGGTACGCTTCTTCTCCACGATAATGGAAATGTCGTGTTCAATGCCGGGGAACCTGGGGAGTGGCTCAAAGAGCCGGTGCTGCGCCTTGAGCGCCACAATAGCGTCGATGTTCACATCGGCCAGCACGACGCTGGACTTGAGCTGCAGTCCCCCCGCCATGGCAGGATGGAGCACGGTCATGTAGCCCACGCGGCTGCCAGCGATAAGGATATCACCGCTTCGAACGGGGTGAACCCAATTGTGCCCGAGGGTCTCCTTCCCCGATGACTCCAGGGAGAAGCCTCCCCGCTCCAGGCGACTGGCGAGACGCTCCAGCGCGTACTTCATGTTGAAAAACAGCTCACCCTCCACGTCGCCTTTGGAGCCGCGGGCAGCGAGCACCATGGCCAGTTTACGGGGCTGGTGGGGAATGGCTCCATCGCCGGCGTTTAAAAACACCCGGCCAGTCTCAAACAGACGGATATCAGCCGTGGCACGCTCATTTTTCTTCACTGCGTCAATCAGGTTGAGGAGCAACGTCCGCCTCAGCACAGGTTCTTCTTTCGAGATGGGGTTCTCAAGCCACAGGGCGTCGTGGGTCTCGATTCCCGCCTTCTCCAGGTTGGAGAGCTTGTCAAAGGAGTAGGTCATCACCTCGTTGAAGCCCAGCTCAAGAGCCAGAGTATCGCGGATCCGACGCTCCACGGTCTTGGAGGGAAGGGTCCATGGTTTCTCAAGCTGCACCATGGGAGATGTGGGGGGAATGTTCCCGTACCCGTGGATACGCCCCACCTCTTCCACCAGGTCCTCGGGGATCCCGATGTCTTTGGTGGCGCGGAAGGAGGGCACCGTAACCGTGAGCTGCCCGCCCTGGTTGACAACGGCAAAACTGAGGGAGTCGAGGATCTCCACAATACGGGCATCGGGGAGATCCGTGCCGAGACGATCCCGGACAAAATCACAGCCGAGCTCGATGACGACTGCTTCGGGCAGGGGTGCCCCCTCATCGTAAAACCGGGAGCTAACACGGGCGCCCTGAATATTCTCCGTGACCAGGTCAGCGAAATACCACGCGGCCATCTGGCTCATGCGTGGATCCAGCGATTTCTCGAAGCGAGCCGAGGACTCCGTGCGGATCCCCAGACGGGTTGCGCTCCGCCGGATGCGCCCGGCGTGGAAATTGGCGCTCTCCAGGATGAGAGAAGCTGTATCCGGCTGCACTTCCGAGTTGAGGCCACCCATAATCCCCGCAAGCGCCACGGGACGCTCTACATCGGCGATAACCAGATCCTGGGCACAGAGCGTGTGTTTCTCGCCGTCGAGGGTGGTCATGGGCTCGCCCTCACGGGCGGTACGGATTCGGATGGTATTGCCGCCCATCTGCCGGGCGTCAAAGGCGTGGAGAGGGTTCCCCAGGGTCATCATGACGAAGTTGGTGAAGTCGACGATGTTGTTGATGGGCCGCTGGTCTGCGTGATAGAGCAGCACCTGCATCCACAGCGGCGACGGGGCGATGGAGATCCCGTCCATGGTGAAGGCGGTGTACCTCGGGCAGAGGGTTGGCTCCTCGTTGATAACCCGAAGGGGATCATCGGCGGTAAAGGCGGGCCGGGGAATCTCGAAGACAAGCTCCCTGCCCACCAGGGCGGCCACTTCCCGGGCGATGCCGAAGTGACCCCAGAGATCGGGGCGGTGGGTGATGGATTTGTTGTCAATATCCCACAGCGTGTCCTGCAGGG
>JAHJLU010000620.1 GCA_018821745.1 Myxococcota bacterium
TCTGTCAGTCTTTCTGGAGAACTTCTTTGTTCGACAGGGGGAGCGAGCCTTTCGGGAGGGCGAGAAGGAGCGGGAGTATCTCTATAAAAAGTTGACGAGCCTTCGAGCCTCCGTCAGTTCACGCCTCCAGAAAACAGCGGGGACTGACCTCAGCCAGGCCCAACTCCATGACCTCGCCACTCACGTGCGGACAGGCAAGCTTCTTGGCAAACGAAAGGCCACCTGGGATCAGGCTATCGTGGCCTTTGAGCAGGCCCTTTTACTTGACCCCAATCATTTTGAGGCATTGACTGAGATGGCAATTATCCTCTCTTCCCGCGGATCTGTCAGTGAAGCGAAGGAGCTCTTTTCCCGCGCCCTCCTTGTTGCGACAACGGCCGAAGAGAAAGCTTCCGTCAACCAGCAGCTGTCACTTCTCCCCTGAGACCCGCTTGGGCTCCAACTCACCCTGCCGGGAAACCTCCCACCGGCCCTGGGTTACACGCCGCTCTTTCTTGACAAAAACAGAGGAACTTCATACATTATTCAGATGCGAAGGGGCGCAAACTCATGACCAGTCTGATTACAGGAAGCAGTATCGCCGTATCCGCCTTCGGTGTGGATGATTGGACGAAAACCCCATGATCACTCTGGGAGGCTTCACCGTCGGCCGCTTCACGCTCATCAGTCTGCTTTTACTCCTTTTATTCTTTGCCGTGGAATCCATCCCCGCGTTGAGAGCCTCTGGCAGAAAAGGGAAGGGAGAGTTTGTCTCCACCTTCCTCCTGGTCCTCTGCTCCATTATCTGGGTCGTCAGTTTTGTTGACGCGACACGTCTTCACAGCACCTCCCTTGGTGGCTCCCCCACCGTGCGGGCCCTGGGACTCGTCATCCTGTTCAGCGGCATTTTCGTACGCGGGATCAGTTTCCTGACTCTGGGCCGCCACTATAACTACATGATCACGATTGAGCCCGATCATGAGCTGGTGACCCGCGGTATTTACGGGCTCGTACGCCACCCGCTCTACCTGGGGACCGTCCTTGTTTTCCTGGGATTCCCCCTCGCCAACGACTCTTTGGCGGGGCTTCTCCTGTTTTTCCTCCTGTGTGTCCCTTCGGTCTGGTTTCGTATACATGTCGAGGAGCGACTCCTCCACGAAGCCTTCCCCTCCTCCTACGCCGCATACTGCAAAAAGACAAAACGCCTGCTCCCCTTCACTTGGTAACACAACGGGTTCACTCTCTGGCCAGGGCAAATATTACGGCAGACCGCTCAGAACAGCGCCGGAGCATCGGTCACAATTTCGTTCCCCAGCCCATTGTAGAAGGTGCCGTGAGCAGAACCCTGATGGTCCAGGATAGTGGGGAGGTTGTCGCCCTCCCCCATTCTCCACCACGCCCTGAGACGATCGGAGGCCTGATATTCACCATAGTTGTGGGAGATATCAAAGGGAATTCCCCCATTATACAATCCCCTGACACCCACACCGCCCAGGGCTGAATCCCAGATTGCGATCTCGTCAAGCAATCCGTTCAGGTGATAAATGCCGTTGTTCACAGCCCCTATCTCAAAGGCACAGGCGGGAGTGACGAGGTCATTGGTGAGCGTGGCACTGCTTTGCGAGGCGCCATTGATAAAGAGGATGATGTTCCCGCTGGGGAGCGTGGCGTCGAAGGTCCCCACCACATGATACCATTTTGCCGCCTCAAGCACCGTTGTGGAGGTCACGACATTCACCTTGTTGTTCACCCAGAAGGAGACGCGGCCCGACATGATATAGAAACCGAATCCGTTGCTCCATGATGTCTGATCCGTAGCCCCCATGGGACTTGCCCAGGACATCTGCGGTTCTCTCAGTTTGATCCAGAAACTGACGGAAAAACTTGCCTGGGCGGCGGCCAGGATGTAGGAGAGGGGCGACGTCAGTATATATTTCCCGGTTGTGTCAAACCACACCGACAATGAGGTCAGATTACAGAAGGGATGGTTTTCACAGGCCGGGTCCCTGCAATCCACGAGGCCATTGGAGTCATTGTCCACGGCATCATCACACACCTCCTGGCGGATGCACCCATGGGTGTCAAAGTGACACTCGGCATCACAGTGAAGGGCGCCCGAACCAAGTCCAAGGGTGGTGCAGGTCTCCTCATGCAGATCCTGCTGATCGCACTCCTCGTCGTAGTGGTTCACCTGGCCGTCACCACACACGCCTCCCCCGAGACACTCATTCACTTGAAAAGTACAGGCATCGCTGCAAGCCAGGGTTCCTCCCAGATAGCCGAACGTGAGGCAGCTGGTGCCTCCGAGTTCAACCCCGTCACACTCCTCTCCAAGATCAATTATCCCGTTGCCGCAAATGCTGCTGGAGCCTGTGTCGAGCCCAGATGTATCGAAATAACACCCGTGGAAGATCACGAGGAGAAGGATTAAAAAAAGGTGATGGAGGTTCATGGGCGTCAATCTGCAGCAGCACACCGAGCATACCTGCCCCCCCAATATACCACGAAACCCTTTTTCCCTATATCTTCTTTGTGGGGGGCAGGAGATGAAGATTCCAGTCAGGCTGGACACGGGACGACTGGCAAATGGTCTCCGTGCATACACCACGCAGAGCTTCCATGACAGGCGTTTGGGCTGTCAATTATCTGGTATGGCGTCGATAGTTTCTGATATGCCCCGAGAAGAGATCACGCAGCACCTTTTGGGACAACCATTGCACAACACGCCCGGGCATCAAGCGCGCACCCCATCCGGGATCCACCCGGTGGATCGAGTTGAAAAACACACACGTTTTTCGGGATCCGCAGGCGGAAAACCGCACGTATCCAATATCCAGCATAACGGACGCGTTCGCTGATTTTTTCACCTCCCAATATACGATCACACGGGTCTTGCCGTAGACCGTCTCTTCGTATTTGGACATATCAAGGAGAGGAGAGCCTATGGCATACCAGGGAGTTGCAAGCACCATACGTTCGCGCGCGAAGATAATCCGGCCCGCATCGTCGCGCCGATCCACCGTGAAGGATCCGCCCCGATAGTTTCTGAGCAGCCGTCCCCAATCCTTTGCGGGGGTCATCTTTTTTGCAAACGCATCAAGTGAGAGCGGCAAAATACCCGCGGCGAATTCATGGAGCGCCGGTTTCCCCTCAAAAGTTGTTGGATAGGCCCACGCCACATCCCCCCTCGCCAGCTGTGCCTTGAGCCGTTTGCGCACCGTGACGACCCGTCTGCGCTCCGCCGGGGAAAGGTTCTTCCCCAGAGTCCCCTGGAGGATCACCTGGCGGTAGTAGAGGTCAGAGCCGTTATAGGCCCCCCCGGGAAAATCATAATCCACCGACGCGGCACGATGAGCAACTTCCCCGGGCACAAATGGAATCGCCCGCAGGTTGAGGGGAAAGTTTTTCCTTCCGCATCCGGGGCCCAGGGTGGTGACAATCAGGAGAAACAGCAATTGCTTCATGGGAAGAACTCCTCCTCGTTCATCCCTCCGGTAGCGGCGCGCGGAACACATCTTTATTCATTGATGTTTTGGCCAATAAGCGTAAAAATCCCGCGGTGGAGGGTGCGCATCATGTTCAGAATACGACGAATTTTCGACGATGTCTCGCGTGTTAACCGGGAGCTCATTAAAAAAGTGGGGGGCCTGTTGCAATTTCACTTCCCCGACATTCCTCTCCAGGAGGTAAATAGCCTGGGAGAACGGCTGACCAACCCCTTTCTCAAAAGGTTTGACACCATTCTCTATGTGGCCGAGAAGGGACGACATCAATTGGCAGGGTTTGCCATCCTGATGATAGAGCCGGAGATCGGATTTGCCTTCCTGGATTTCATCTCCACGGGTCGGGCGCTGAAAAACCGCGGGATCGGCGGCGCTCTGTACGAAGCTATCCGGCAGGAGACCATCAAGCGAAAGCTCACGGGTATTTTCTACGAGTGCCTCCCCGACGACCCGGCCATGTGCCCCTCCCCGGAAGAATGCGCCACCAATGCCAGGCGATTGCGGTTTTACGAGAAATATGGCGCCCGGCCGGTTATCAACACGCTTTACGAATTGCCCCTCACCCCCGATGATCCCTACGTGCCCTATCTGGTCTTTGATAACACTCTTGAGAAACCCCTCACGGCGAAAAAA
>JAHJLU010000621.1 GCA_018821745.1 Myxococcota bacterium
AGCTCCGCGCCAATGGTCGTCCCGGGACCGTGGCCTGAAAACACTGATGTCTCGGCTGGAAGCGCAAACAGCTTTGTCTTAATGGAATTTTCAAGCTGTTCCCAGGAGCCTCCCCAGAGATCGGTCCTCCCCACACCAAACTGGAATAGGGTATCTCCGGAGAAGAGAATGCTGTTCTCGGGATCATAAAGGCACAGGGAACCCGGGCTGTGCCCAGGAGTCATCAGGACTTGAAAACCCAGGAGACTGGTGCCCTCGTCATTGAGAAGGGACAGCCGCTCGGGAAGGGTATCAAAGGGGAGCCCGAAAAGGGCCGCTTGCTTTGGAGCGTTCCGGTACAGTTGAAGGTCCGAGGCGTGGAGATAGACAGGCACCTCGGGAAAGCGCCGGGAAAACCCCGCAAGCCCCATAATATGGTCTATGTGACCGTGGGTGAGGATGACCGCATCAACTGCTTCACCAAAATCATCAAGGACTTTCAACATTTCTGCGGTCGTGGCGCCAGGATCGATGAGAATATTTTTGTTTTGTAAGGTATAAAAATAGCCGTTTGTTGCCAGGGGCCCCATGGGAACAGTTATGGGATTCATTCTCTCTCCTTGGATATTTTTGCCATGAGCGTTCGTCAGCGCAGACCGGCCCCACAGTAGGGACATTTGGCGACGGTATTCTCCACCAGCTCACCACAATAGGAGCAGGGGATTTTCACTGTCTCCTTGTGGACAGTCTCTTTCATGATGATCATCTGGGGTGTCACCCGGGGTGAGTATTGGGCAGTCTGGCGGGCAATCTGTTTGCTGATGGCCTGGGCCTCAATCTCCAGTAATTGACTGACCTCTGCAAGAAAGGCCTCTCCACCCTTCACGGAGAGGGTGACCCGGGAGCCTTCGTCGGTGGGATCAAAATCCGCAAAAATACGCTTCTTTCCAAGACCGAACAGGAACCCCATAGCCGAGTCATTGGCGAGATTTATGGTCATGTCAACCCGATCAGCTTCCTCAATGTGAAAACCCTTCCCGCGGTAATGTTCTAAAAACCTGTCAAACAGGGGTTCCGCAGGAACCGAAAAGTAGAGGGTTGTTTTGGAAGCCAAAAGGGTAACTCCTTAGCAGTAATCAGTCGATCTTCAGGCCCAGCCTGTCGCGCAGCTCATAGTACTCTTTGGACAGCAGGAAGCGGACAACCTCGGCCACGCGATCTTTGGCCATCATCCCCGTCACATTGTCCCGCTCGGCCAGAACCCAGGCCAGCGTTCGCTTGGTATCGGTAGTAATGAGCGCCGCAGCCCTCAGGGAGGTCTTGTGATTTGCAGCGATCCATTGCTTGACAGAATTTTCAAAATTCGACGAGACAAAACGGGACGCGGGTGGTTTGAGAGACTCCAGAGTAGCAGCTGCAACAAACTGGTGAATGTGTTTAATCAGTTTATTGATTTCGCCTTCTCTGCCCTGAGGCATGGGGGGTGCTTTCTTTGGAACCAGAACATGGAAAGAGGCGTAGATTGCGTCCATGAGGTTTATGGGAGCCGGTGCCTCACGACGGAAAAGACGCTCGGGTCTCAGGAATGGCAGCTCACGGGCGAAATGGAAGGCCGCCTCAAGGGCGTCCATCTTTTCAAAGCGCTTCTCCTCGAGGAACCACGACGGGATAAGGTTCTCCTTGTCCTTGGTGTTGGCCAGCTGGATGAGAATCGGTAACCCCTCCCGTGCATAGAGATCAGGACGCTGCTTGATAAGCAGGGTGCGAGAGACGTATTCATAGGCCTTCACGAAAGGACGGGAGTCCTTGTCGATGTTGATGGCCTGGTTCCGTACGATTCCAAAATCTTTGTGGGGAACCGCATAGTACAGGGAGAGGGGATGCCCCAGTCCTGACAGAATCGTGTTGAGATCCCGGGATTCCTCCGGACTCTGCAGTTTCAGCCAGAGATCATCGGTGAGGATGGACGAGGCATGAACCAGTGAATCGGAGGCATATTTGTCGAAGAATATCTGTTCTTTCTCGTCGGCTACCTTGTAAAGCGACAGGACCGAGCACATGCCCAGAACTTTATCTTTCTCCTTCTGGACTTTGGCCAGCTCAAGCACACCTCGAACCAGGGAGACGTTCTGCGGATCCGTCTGGAGCATATCCATGTATGCGTCCTCGGCCTTGCCGAAATAATCGGGCCCGGCCTCCACGTATAGTTTGGCCAGGCGCTCACTTCGCTCCACAGTCGGCTCAACCTTGGCGGCAGCCTCGAAGGCAGCGATGGCAGTCGGATAATCCCCCATCTGATCCATGTATATGGTTCCCAGCTTGTCCCACAGCAGAATATTGCCACTGGACTGGGGGTCCCGCTTGAGCTGTCTGCGGATGGCCTTTGCCAGGTTGTGCCAGTCTTCCCTGGACTCGTGGACTTCCATTATTTTCAGGAAGACCTCTTCGTTGTCGGGATCGTGATCAAGGCAGAGGTTGAACTGCTCAAGAGCCCTGTCATCATCACCGACCTCCTCTAGGAAGATGAGGCCCGCGCTGTAATGGTATTTTGAACGCAGAAGACCCGGCTCTTCGAGGTCAGCCAGCTTGAGGACAGTGCTGCAAACCTTCTCCCATTGCTCACACAGATGGTAAAGATCCAGTGAATCATTGAGAATGGTTCTGTCGCTGGGACGCATCTGGAGGGCCTGCTCCTGAATCGCGATGGCAGCCTCGGGATCTTTCACTGTGTCCACGTAGAACCGGACAAGTTCACTCATCATCTCAAGCTTTTTCTCTTCGTCTTTTTCCGCGTCGATCTTGTTCTTTTTGATCTTGGCGACCGTATCGTAATCCTGGTTGTCTTCCCTCAGTTTGAGGACCGCTTCTGCAGCTGCATCAAAGGAAGGATTGAACTCCAGCGCCTTGTCATAGAAACTGATCGCCTTGAGGGTATCTCCATTAGTCTCTTTTATTGACCCCAGGCGGGTATAAATCTCGGCAATTTTGTTCTTGGAGAGGGAGTCCCTGTGGGCCACCAAAAGCGCCTGGTACAGGGAGAGGGCACCATCCCACTCCTCCCGTCGGAATCTGAGTTCAGCCAACTCAAGCAGAACATCCAGAGACGTAGGCTCCAGTTCCCTGGCTTTTTCCAGGTAATCGGCGGCGTTATCCACCTTGTCGATGGCGAGGGCAATGCGCCCCGCCTTGAGAAACAGCTTCACCTGCTCTGATTTACTCAGAGAACCCGACTCGGTGGTGATCACATGCAGCAGCGGTGCCGCCTTCGCCCATTGTTTTGTCTCTGAATAATAATCAGTGAGCATTTTCACGGCCTTGGGATGACCCGGCTCAATCTCGAGAAGTTTCTCATAGAGCTCAACCGCTTTTACCTTTTCTCCCAACTTGTCGGAATAGATGGAGGCCGCAGCGAACACTATCTCGCCCCGCTCCAGCTGGTTTTTAGTGGCTGACATGGCCCGCTGATAATAGGAAACGGCACGGCTCCACTGCTCTTTGATGGTATAGATCTCCCCGAGTGCAGAGAGACAAATGATGGAATTTTCATTGAAGGCCAAGGATTTGTGAAGGGCCTCCTCAGCGCGGTCAATTTCGTTCATCTTCATGAGGCTGTACCCAAGCCACTCAAGAACCTCACTGCGCTCGGCGCCTTCGAGCTTCTCCGCCAGCTTTTCAAGGATCGGGACGTTCTTCTCGTAGTCCTCAAGCCTGTAGAGCGTCTTGGTAAAGAGCTTCATGGTGTCGACGTTCTGGCCCTTGAGTTCAAAACTCCTCTCAAGGGGCTCGACTGCGGACTCGGGATCGTCCATATCGATGAGGTACACTCTTCCAAGTTCACGCAGCAGGGCCGCCTTTGTGGACTTTGCGTCCACGACCTCAATGTGACGTTTCAAAGTGTCGGCCAGTTCGTTAAAGAGCTCCTCGGACCGGTACAGATCCTCCAATGCGCCGTAAACATCTTCCTCTTCCGGCTTAATATCCAGAACCTTCTGATATGCTTCAGCTGCCTGTACCCGGGTGGTGGGTGACAGCTGCAGCTCCGTGGCAATGCGCTTGTAAAGATTGACCCGCTCACCTTCGACCTCTGTGAGTTCTGCCAGCTTGTAGGCGGTCCCCAGATAACTGCGGGTGCGGCCGGATCCCTCGTAAAGCTCCGCCAGAACCCGGTGCAGCTTGATGTCTTTGGGAAGCACCTCGACCAGATGTTCCAGAATATCAATGGCGCGGTTGTGATCATCGAGCTCTTTGGCGTACAGGAATCCCAGATCCCTACGGGCGAGGCGTGCGTCTTCCGCGTTGTCCACAGATTCTATTTTACGCTGGAGCAGCGCGCCCAAGGGTTCGAAAAGATCGTGCTCACGATAAATGGTCTCCAGAGCCGAGATTGTTTCGATATCGTCGGGAACGACGCTGAACACTTCTTCATAGGTCCGGGCGGCCATAATAGGCTCCCCGAGCTTTTGCTCACGGATGGAGCCGATTTCACGCAGGTAAAAAGCCTTCTCGTTGGGGGCAGTGGTTATTTTCAGGCGCTTCTCCAGCGTCTTGATGAGCTCATTCCACTCCTCCTGTTGTTTAAGGATAGATGCCTTCTCGTCGAGGGCTTCTCCCAGCCGGGGATTTTCTTCCAGCGCACGATCAAGGGCATTGATCGCTTCCGAGGGTCTGTTGAGACGCTCATAGTAGGCACGGGCAACAGCAAACCAGAGGCTGGCAAGAGTCTCCTCAGTAGCATCATTCTCAATTTTGTGGATGCTCTGGATGAGCTCGCCCACATAATAGTCCCAGAGATTTCCTTCCGCGGCAATACGCTGCAGGTCGCCCAGCAGAGCAGCATCAGAGGGTCTCTCATCAAACAGGATTTTCAGAGTATTGAAAGCCTGCTGCATATCGCCAAGTTCGACTTCGTTGATTTTTGCGACTTCCCGGAGGATGGCAGCATCGTCTTCACCGTCGCCGTAAAGCTGGAAATCATATCGCACGGTGAGCACTTCAGTCAGCAGCTTGTAGTTGCCCTCTTCCCGAGCCTCCTTCTCCAGGTTGAGAATGGACTCTCTGGCTTCCTTATCGTCCGGGTTTTCATCCAGATAGGCTTCCCACCCTTGAATGTCCCGATAGTCTTCAGGCTTGACGGCTGCGACTGCTTCTTCATCCTCGGCTGCGGCAACTTTTTTAGCCTCCACACCCTTCATTTTTTCCACAGTAGCCTTCAGCGCCTCAATTTCCTTTTTATATTCCTTGCGAATCTCTTTTCGGATCTCAGCGGTGACCTTCTCAATGTCGTGCTCTTCGGTATCTTCTGTCCCGGCGGAAGGCTGGGCCGAGAGGAGCTCATTGTTTGCGGATTTTAGGCTGGCGACCTCGGTTTTCAGTGCCGAGATCTTTTCTTCCAGGGCCTTTTTCTGCTCGGGATCCAGGGCGGTAGGAACCGCTTTCTCGCCACCGCTGGCACTCAGTTCTTCCACTTGTTTTGCAAGCTCAGCGTTCTCTTTCTCCAGCTCATCGAGGAGTTCGCCGTATTCTTTCTCAATGCTCTCCCGAATAGCATCTTCATTGGGCGCATCAGTTTGAGTCTCCCCCACTGGCTCTTTTTTGGCCGCTTTTA
>JAHJLU010000622.1 GCA_018821745.1 Myxococcota bacterium
ATCTCTGCTCAATCGACTCTTTATGTTTTTGTTTCTGCAAACGAAATTGGCAGTTTCCTTGCACCCCTGATTTGCAAACTTCCTGGTGTCAAGCGGGCCGCCATCGCCATGGACAACGGCATTTACCCCCTCGATGCAGTGGATCTCTTTGCATGGAAGCAGCTGCGGGTTTTTATGGACCCTTCTGCCGAGCTGCCCCAGCGCCCCACGGAAGAGACCCACGGCACAGAGCGACTCATTATCAGCCCCTGTACTATCGGTGATAATGTCTATGCCCACCTGTTGGCCATTGTGCACGTTCCCTCTTTCCATGATGAGGGACTCAGTCTCATCTCAGGTCTCGCCAACGCACTGGCGATTACGCTGGAAAATCGCAATCAGAAGCGGGAACTGGAGGTGACAAATGCGCGGTTTCGGCGTCTGCTCGTCTCTTCCAATTCTGTCCCCTGGGAAGTGGATCTGGACAGCGGGAAATTTACCTGGGTGGGGGAACAGGTGGAGCGGCTTCTGGGCTTCACCCCCGAGATTATCAAGGCCTACGAAAACTGGATGCAGTTGATCCATCCCGACGATCGGATGTGGTTCGAGATCTCCATGAAGAGCCGAATCCTCGATGGAGGGCACCATGATCTCACATGCCGCATGCTCGACGCAGGCGGGGCGACCCGGTACCTCTTCAACTCCATCTCCATTACCATGGAGCACGGGAGAGCTGTCCGCCTGACAGGCGTGATGACCGATATCTCCGAGAAAATCTCGTCCATGGAGGCGCTCAGGGAGAGTGAAGAGCGCTACCGGAGTCTTTTTAATCGCATGAGAAACGGATTCGCCGTGTTTGCCATGCGATCCGACGAGAGCGGCAAGGCGGTTGACTGGATCTACGTGGATGTGAACCCCGGGTTCGAGCTGCTGACCAAGCAGAAGAAGGAGCATATCCTCGGAAAGTCCTCACGGGACATTGAGGGTTCTGTGGACGCGGAGCTTTTAACCCGGTTCGCCCATGTTATGAGGACAGGAGAGACAGAGCGGTTTGAATGGCTCGATTCGCGCCTGAACAAATATTTCAGGGTCCTCGCATACAAGCTGGAAGATCAGAAGTTTGCGGTGCTGATTGAAGATATCTCGGAGCAGCGCAGCGCCCGGTTGGCTCTGGCCGCGGAACACAACAGGCTGGAAGTCACGCTGCGATCCATCGCCGATGGTGTTATCACCACCACTCCCGATGGATCCATCGATTTTTGCAACCACGCCGCGGCGATGATCCTGGGGAAAGGTTCCGACGCCGTATTGGGCGCCACCCTGGCAGAGATCTTCGCCTTCAGCCCCGAGGAGACAAATCAGCTCCAAGGTGGAGCAGAGTCCGGGCATGGTTCTGTAACGCCGCTGTTCAAGCAGGTCTATCTGGACGGCCGTAAAAAGGTGATCGCGTTTACGCTGGCGACCATGAAGGGTGAGGGCGGTGAGGCCACGGGGAATGTGCTTGTCTTCCGTGATATAACGGAACTTCGGCGGACAGAGACCGCGCTTCGGCATGCGCACAAGATGGAAGCCATCGGGACCCTCGCCGGTGGGATTGCCCACGAGTTCAACAATGTGCTGGGGATCATCCTCGGGAACGTGGAGATGGCCATGGAGGATTTCGAGGAGCCGCCTCTCATGAACCACCTGGCCGAGATCCGTGGTGCCTGCTTCAGGGCCGGGGAGATTGTCCGCCAGCTCCTGAATTTTTCGCGGAAGCTGGAATCTGACAAACGGCCTGTGGCGGTGGAAGAGGTCATCTCGGAGACAATGAAGTTGATCCGCGCTTCCCTGCCGGCGACCATAGCCATTGACTACCGGCCCCTGACCGAGGTGAAGCCCATCGTAGCTGACACCACCCAGCTGCATCAGGTCATGTTCAACCTCTGCAACAACGCCGCCCACGCCATGGCGAAAGATGGCGGGGAGCTCCTGGTCACGCTGGAGACTCGCGCGGTTCAATCGCTGGAGGCTTCATTCATTCAGGATCTGCACGAGGGAGAATACACGGTTATCACCGTTAGGGATTCGGGGGTCGGGATCCCCGTGGAGAATCTGGAGAAGATTTTTGATCCCTACTTTACTACCAAGCAGGCGGGGCAGGGAACGGGAATGGGGCTCTCCGTGGTCCACACCATCATCCGTAACCATGGGGGCGCCATTGTCTGCCAGTCAACAGAAGGGGAATACACCCAGTTCGTCCTCTATTTCCCGGTGAGTGAAGGAAGCCCCGAGGTCAAGCTTCCTGTCCTGGCTGATTTGCCCACAGGGACAGAGTCCATTATGCTGGTGGACGATGAGGTCTCCCTCACCACCGTGGGAAAACTCCTCCTTGAGAAGCTCGGGTATCACGTCACTGTGTTCAACCAGCCCTCCCTCGCGCTGCAGGCATTGACCGATGCACCCGCAGACTACGATCTTGTCATCACCGATATGACCATGCCGGAAATGACGGGAGATCGTCTCGCGGCTAAAATGTGGGAAGTGAGGCCCGAGCTGCCTGTTGTGCTGTGCACCGGGTACACGGATCGCCTCAGTCGGGAGGACGCGCTGAGACTGGGCATGAAGGAATACCTCCCCAAGCCCTTCGATAAATTCCACCTCGCCCAGGTGATCCGCAAACACCTGGACGCTGCCTCCTGATCCCTCCCCGACCCTCCATTCATCCATAAATGACAAGCCGCGAAAACCCCGACGCAAAGTCGTTTGAGCCGCCATAGATCTTCAGCGCAAAGTAAACATTGGTGAATTGCCGTGGCCAAAAACAAAACCCGCCTATATCAACGCGGATTACGTTCCCCGGGAAAGATTTGGGGGTAAATTTGGGGATAATTGGCAACGGGGGAGGGGGTGGGGCGATAAGGGGGACAGGTGAGGTGATTTTTGCTTGATTTTTTTTGGTGATTTCGTATGGGAAAGACTGGCAAGGAGAAAACAATGAAATATGTAATGATGCTGGTAGTGCTGTTGGGTGCATTTTCCTGTGATGACGACACTGTCCCCTCGGGGGAGTGCGGTAACGGGATTGTGGATGGATCGGAAGAGTGCGACGGTCTCAACCTGGAGGGGTACACCTGTAAGAGCTGGGGATACTACGGCGGCACCCTGGGATGCAAGGCCGACTGCACCTTCGACCGCA
>JAHJLU010000623.1 GCA_018821745.1 Myxococcota bacterium
CTCCCCCGTGTGGAAATTTTTCATCCGTGCGATAAAGCGCCCTTTGTAATAATCGTTCCAGATTACCCAGGGTGGCTTTTGGGGAACCCACTGGAGCATACACCCCTGCTGCCACGACCAGGCGCGGCTCTCCCCTAACTTTTCCCAGGAGAAGGGCTGCAGGGAGTCGATGACGCCCAGCTCCACGGGTGGGTTGTTGGTCGGCATTTTGTTCTCAAAGGTTGTGCGCATCCCCAGGACAAAGCGGGAGGTGTGGTCAAACTGGAGCTTGTCGTAGTAGCCGAACCAGTGAAAGTGGGGGCCCCGGGTGAGGGCGGTGCAGGGGGGAAGGGATGCCGACTTCCGTTTGCACGACCCGGCCAGGGCCGCACCCGAGAGCGCGAGGCTCCCCAGTAAAAATGAACGTCTGCTGCAGTCCACGTTGCACCTCGCCAAGGAGTGTACCACGGATCGTTCTTCGCGGACCCCAAGATTTAATGCGATCGCCCTGGGGATCCCGGCTGCCTCTGACCCCTCTTAGTTCCTTGTGAAAAACCTTGGTGCGGGAGTGGGCTCAACTATTCAGTGCAGCCGCTCTTGTCAAAGAGGCACAGGCTGTCGCATCCGAGGGTGCCGCCGGAATATCCCAGGGTCTGACAGGACTGACCGTCAAGATCCGCTCCCTCACACTCTTCAACTCCTTCGATGACGCCGTCTCCGCAGAAGGCCGTGCCGGTGCACTGGGAGACGTCGAAACGACACTGATCGGAACAACTCAGTTCCCCTGCTCCAAAACCGAGGGTTGCACAGGTGTCGCCCAGGATTTCCCCGTCGCACTCCTCACCGAATGCTATCTGGATCACACCATCACCGCAGGACCCATTGGCTGCGCACTGATTCAGCGATAAGGTACAGTTGTCGGTGCATTCAAGAGTACCACCGTAGAACCCCTGTGTGATACAGCTCTCCCCGTTTAGATTGTAGCTGTCACACTCTTCTCCCTCGTCAATTTGTTTATTTCCGCAGGGGCCTGACGTGTCGTCGTCGCAGGCGAAGTGGGGAGCGGTAAGGAGAAGGATGAGCAGGACGGCGGACAGGTGTTTCATGGGATGTTCCTTTGGGGTAAACGGAATGAATATCGCCAATAATACCATGGATATTTTTCCAGGTCAACGCCGGGTTTTGCCTGGTTTCGCGAGCTGCAGAGAGAGGGTGGTTTTTCTTGTGCCGGCGTAGAAAATCGCGGTACAGTGATGGGTGATTCGGCTCCGCCCATTGGGGGCGTGCCCTTAGCCTGATTGCTTCAGGAGGCCCTATGAAGACTGCTGTTATACTGATGCTGTTTGTTTCTGTCGCCGCGTGCTCCGGTCCCAAAAAGTCCACGTCGCCCACCTCCAGTACTCCCGGCACCGCCAATATCTCCCGGGGAGAAGGGAAATCCAAGGGGCGACTGCGAGAAACCAAACCCAGCCCGGAACGCTCCCCCGTGGTAACACCCGCGGTCAGCTCGGGCCACAAGCACGACGGCCAGGGCAGCGAAGACCTGTAGTCGCTCCATCCTCTCGTTTACTGGATGGTACATAAGAAGAGCGTGGGTAACCGCCATATGGAAAATGACCAGCACGAATTTGATGATGAAGTTTTTGAGGGGCACTCCTTTGATTCGCAGAATCTGAAGTCCAACAACTACACGGACTGCCTCTTTGACCGGTGCACCTTCCGGGGTGCCGATTTGTCCGGCGCGCGCTTCGTGGACTGCCAGTTCCGAGGCTGCGACCTCTCCAACGCCATTATAGTAGACGCGAGCTGGCAGGGAGTCTCCTTCGTCTCCACCAAGGCCATGGGGCTGGACTTCAGCACCTCCAGGTCCTTTCTGTTCTCCGTCTCGTTCAAGGGGTGCAACCTCTCCTACACGGTCTTCAGCAGTCTCTCCCTCAAGGGGACGGCGTTTCACGACTGTATTATCACTGAGGCATATTTTGAGAAGTCCGGGCTCATGAACGCCTCCTTTCGGGGTTCATCCCTCGCGGGCACGCTCTTCACGGGCTGCGATCTGCGGAACGCGAACTTCACCGACGCCACACAGTACAGTTTCCTGCTCCATGAGAACCAGGTGAAGGGTATGAAAATGGACTCTGCCTCAGGTGTGGCCCTCCTCACCGCCTACGGAATCAAGATCGATTGAAAACACCGGGTGATCGCCGGGAGTTCAACGCCGATACATATCAGGGGTCACCACCCGGGGAGCCTTGGGAATTCTGCGGGCCCCGTATGTCACGCCGGTTCATCAAGGAGACCGGGGGATGGCTCTTCCCTCTGCGAGACGCAGTCACATCCCGCCGCCAGGCCACTGGATACTCCCACTGTCCGAAAAAAACTGCGGCCCGGCAGCAACGCCCGTGATTCTGGCGACAGCATTTATCCCCGAGAGCGCGACCCAGAGGCGCCCGGCGTTGTCTATTGCGATGCCTGTGGACTTGTGTACAACGTCAACTATAATTCGTCACCCCTTGGACAGTGCTTGAATAGCCAGATACAAATTCTCTCTCTTCTCAAGGTCCACGGTACCGCTAACTCCCTCATCTGAGTACACGAGGATCTTCTCCTCCCCCGCATATGCCCTCACCGCATCAAGTTGTGCGTTGAGCCCATGCCCACTGTTGGCTTGCTCCTCACTGCTAACACGCGTTCCTCGCATAGAGTAACGCATATTTTTTTGGTCAAGTACCTGGGAGCCCTGTTGAACAGCTGCTGTCCATTCTTTCCAGACTCTTCCCTGCTGTCGCTTGTGGTGAATTGCAGTGAGAAGGAGACTACTGAACGGTCACTTTGTCGCTCGCCATCCCAAGGATGTCGAGGGTATCCGCGTCACGGTACTGGACATAGAGGATCCGTTCTCCCAGTCCCGCGGGTAAGTTATAGGTGGTGGTGGAATCGTATGGGGTCCATGTGCCCCAGTTGACGCCGTCTTCAGAGAGCCTGTACTCATAGTTGCCTATAGCCACGCTGGCGCCATCCATTCGGGTTCCGTAATGGCCTGCCCAAAACTCTGTATCATAGCCACCTGAAGTGAATCGGATGAAGCGCACGCCTGCACCATAACCGCTGAACACTATGCCCCGCATGTCCCAAGAACAAGCCGTTGTGAGGACCCCCGTATCATAGGAGTCTATGACCCCATTTGAGGCATCAAGGAGCTCCACTGTCATCTGGTAATGGTCAGCGCAGTTATAGGAACCGCGGAACCACTCGCGCGTGGCGATGTCAGGAGCTGCGTCCAGCTCTGCCGTAGAATACCCAAGGGCAACGAGATCCAGCGTCTGCCGCTTCCTGTCCCAACCATAGGAAGTGACATAGCTGCGCTGGCCAAACACCGGCTCATAGCGCGTGCTCCAGCCGTTGCCACCGTTTGCGGTAACAGTCCAGCCGCTCATGTCTCCGGTCTCCGCACCTGGAGTCACCAGTAGATTGTTGGGTTCCTGCAGGTAAATGAGGGCCGTAGCAGCCTGGGTTTCGGTAATTGCGGCAGCCTGCGCATAGATGGAGATGTCCCCCGCGGAGAATCCGTCGCAGCTATAGCCGTTGTGTTCGTTGGTGCAGGTAGTTGAGCAGGTGCTGTTGTTCCAGCAGTAATCCAGCTCGATGGAGTCAGAGTATGGCCCAAATACGACCATATCCGCGTTACGGTACTGTACCTGAATCGCCTTTGTCCCAGCACCCTCGTCAAACAGCCAGTTGCGGGTTGTGGCGTAAGGCTCCCATTCGGTCCAGGTTGCCCCGTTGTCATCGGAGAAGTGCATCTCCCATGTACCAAGTGTTATGCTGGCACCATCCATTCGGGTTCCGTAATGACCCACCCACCATTCTGTATCTTTCCCGCCCGAGGTAAACCTGACAAATCTTACGCCGGGGCCGTACCCGGTGAAGACGGTGCCTTCCGTATCCCATGAGCATGAGGTGGTCAAGATACCAGTGGCGTAAGAATCGATCACGCTGCTGGTCTCATCGAGCAGCTCGATGGTCATATCGTAATTGTCTGCGCAGTTAAAGGAACCACGGAACCACTCACGCACGTTGATCTCGGGAGCAAAATCCAGATCAGCCTCTGAATATCCAAGAGCGACAAGATCCACCGTCTGCTGCTTCCTGTCCCAATCGAACGAAGTAACATAGGCGCGCTGGCCAAATACCGGCTCAAAGCGCGTGCTCCAGCCATCGCCACCGTTTGCGGTAATAGTCCAGCCGCTCATGTCTCCGGTCTCCGCGCCTGGGGTGGTGAGGAGGTTTCCTGGCTCTTGAAGATAGAGCGTTACCGAAGTGGAGAGTGAGGTGGCAGTGTTAGTATTGATTGTTACCATGCCGTCTGTGAGACAGGTGACGCCGTCACCGGAATAGCCGGGTGTAGTACATTCGCAGTCGAAACCGCCGACGGTGTTGGTGCAGTTGGCGTATGCAGAACAGTTGTTTCCGGGCCCTTCGCCTGCGCACTCGTCGTAGTCCGTGCAGAGGGTGCCGTTGCCGTTGGTGTCGGCGTAGCCGGAGGGGCAGGTGCAGGAATATCCGCCGGCAGTGTTGGCGCAGGTGGCAAGCGCGTCACACGTGTTTCCGGGGCCTTCACCGGCGCA
>JAHJLU010000624.1 GCA_018821745.1 Myxococcota bacterium
AGGTGCCGTACGGGCCGAGCTGGTGCACGGTTTTGGTGAACCGGGAGGCCCCGTCCAGGCCGAGATCATTCTTGCCCCACCGGAGGTCTCCCTGAGAGATGCCTCTGGCTGCTATTTTTTCGTCAACGGCAGATTCGTCAGGGACAGACTCCTGCTCCGGGCCCTCGCCGGAGGCTATGGAACACTCCTTGACCGGGGTCGCTACCCCGTGGCCGTTGTTTTCCTCACCCTTGATTCCAGTGATGTAGATGTGAACGTTCACCCGCAGAAGACCGAAGTACGATTTCTTCATGAACGCGCCGTCGCCGCCACCCTTCGCAGCAGCGTCGCAAAGGTACTCGCCGGCGCTCCGTGGACTCCCCTGAGTGCCACCCTCTCCTCTCAGGCGCCGTCAGCGGGGCAGGTCGCCCCGAAACCACAGAAATACTATCTGGTCCCGGATCAACAATCTGCGGAAGAACAGGGTGATTATGAAGCGACACGCCGACGCATCCTGGAGAAGGTCGCCCAAAGCCCCTCCCTGGGCAGCAAGTTGAGTACCCAGGGGAAAACCGGGGGGCCTCCCTCGGGTCACCCCCACCACTCAATCAAGACAACTGATACCAGAGGCTCCTCCCGGGATCGGGCACCAAAACAGGATCATGAGAGCCCACCCTCACCGGGCACCCGCCTCTCATACTCCCGCAAATCCCCGACCACCGATGCTGTTTATCACGGATGTCACGGAGGTCTGTACCTTCTCTTTTCCCTGAGCGACAATCTACTTGTCCTCGATATGCATGCCGCCCACGAGCGGGTTCGGTTCAACACCATCCTCAGCGAAATGAACAGCAATGTGGTGAGCGCCCAGGTCCTATTGTTCCCCGAGACCATATCCCTCTCGGCGCAGCAGATGGAGTTGGCGCAAAACCACCTCGATCTGCTGGGAAGGGCTGGTCTTGAGGCAGAACCCTTCGGTATCGACACGCTCCTCGTGCGGAGTATCCCAGCCGTACTTAAAAGCCCCGATGTCAAGGCGCTGGTTGAAGATGTTCTAGAAGAAATAGAGACGGGCGGTTCCGGCATGGACCTGGGAGGTCTGTATCAGGCTGTTGCCGCGACCATGGCATGCCACAGCGCATACCGCAAGGGAGACAATATTACGGCCAAAGAAGCCCTGCAGTTATTGGAGCGCGTGGAATCCATCGAGTCCGGGGGGCACTGTCCCCATGGCCGTCCTGTCAGTTTTTCCATTTCAGACCGTGAGCTTGAGACCCGGTTTAAAAGACGATGACCCGAAAGTTCTTCACCACCATCGATGAAACCCTCGGGAGTTTCTTTTCCGGATCCGAGGAGCTCAGGGAGCTCTGGCAACTGGTCCGCATTCGCAACGCATGGGAACAGCTTCCAGAAATCATACAAAAAAACAGCTCCCCGATTCAGTTTTCAGAGGGAATTCTCATCTGCACCGCCTCATCCACCGTGTGGGTTCAGGAATTGACGCTGAAAAAACCGCAACTTAAGGCACACATCGGTTCTGTGTTTCCCGAATCAGTTCCCAGGGAGATCCGTTTTCGCCTCACGGAGCGACAGCCGAAACGGGTCCGCCCCGAGGCGGAACCTCAGGATCAACCTCTTTTGCGACCCAGGATTGGATCCCCCGCATGGCTGACGCTCAAAGAGATTCGGGAACACGCACAGGAACTTGATCTCCCATGGTCGCAATGGTTTCTTCGGGTAACCGAGCCATTTTTCCAGGACGGACCGCCGCATAAAAGCACCGAGACTCACTGATCTGTCTCCTCTTCTTACTTTTTTCTCCCCATAATCAGCTCTTCTACCGTTTCCCCATGGATCATTTGCTTTGGGCGGGCCCATCCCCTATTATATGGGTGGTAATTTTTTTACCAGGAGCGTTCCAATATGATCACAAATGTACTAATTGCCGACGACGAACCTGGACTTCGCAAAATGCTCTCCATGGCGCTGACAAAGGCCGGTCATCGCGTGGAATCCGTGGGTACCGCGGAACAGGCTCTCTCACTCATAGAGACTGCCGCCTTCGATGTGGTGGTCTCCGACCTGAAGATGCCCGGCATGAGCGGGCTGGATCTTCTCAAGGGAATAAAACGGCTCTCCCCGGAAACCGAAGTCATTATCATGACCGCTCACGGCACCATCGAGAGTGCCATGGAAGCCGTTCGTCAGGGAGCCTTCGACTACATCCAGAAACCTTTCTCCATGGCCGAAATGGAGCTCACTGTTCTGAGGGCAAACGAGCAGACGCTGCTGCGGCGCGAGAACCTCTCCATGAAAAAGGAGCTCGATTCTGAGCAGTTCCTCCACCGTCTGGTGGGCAAGTCAAAACCCATGCAGGAAGTGTTCGCCCTCATCCGACGTGCTGCACCATCGAGGGCCAACGTGCTGTTGACCGGGGCTTCCGGTACGGGTAAGGAGCTTGTGGCCAGAGCGCTCCACAACCTGAGCAAGCGAAGCCAGGGACCTTTTCTTGCGATCAACTGTGGAGCCATCCCCGAGCAACTGCTGGAGAGTGAGCTGTTTGGCCACATAAAAGGCAGCTTTACCGGCGCTGAGACCTCAAGACCCGGACTCTTCCAGGCCGCCAAAGGCGGGACGATCCTCCTCGACGAGATTGGGGAGATGCCCCTCTCTCTTCAGGTAAAACTGTTGCGCGTGCTTCAGGAGAAGAAGATCAAATCCGTGGGCGACAACAAGGAGGTTCCCGTGGACGTCCGTATTATCGCCTCCACCAACCGCAACCTCTCCGATGATGTGAAGGAGGGGTCCTTTCGAGAGGATCTGTTCTACCGTCTCAATGTTATCCACATCTCCATCCCCTCCCTGAAAGATCGCAAGGAGGACATCCTCCCCATCGCCCATTATCTTCTGTCCCAGCTCGCCTCGGAGGCGGCGCTTCCCCTCCCGCTCCTCACCGATGAAGTCCAGCAGTTTCTTAAGACGTATTCCTTCCCCGGGAACGTCCGGGAGTTGGAAAACATGCTGGAGCGGGCCGTCGTTCTCCACAATGATCAGATAATCACCATCCACGACCTGGGATTTCCCCTTGAGGGGGCGGTGCAGATCCCGTCCCACATGAATCTTGATGAAATTCTTGAGGAGCTTGAGAGGAAATATATCACCGAGGCCCTGGCAAAGACAGGGTGGAATCGGACGGAAACTGCTAAATTTCTTGGCATTTCCTTTCGTTCTCTGCGGTACCGGATGGCCAAGCTCGATTTAGCCGAGAAGTGACAATTTTTTGTATTTTACCTGACAATTTTTGTCACTATTTTGCTACACTTATGGGTAGTACTTTTTTTATCCTAAAATTTTTAGGTAGTTACTGTTATTTTTTTTTCACCGTGAAGTTGGCCCGTTCATTGCGTCAACAGAAACCGGAGTACGTGATGAAGTCATATGGTTTTTCCATTATAGAGCTGCTGATTGTCGTGATAGTCGTCGGGATTCTCGCCGCTATCGCGATTCCGCAATTCAGTCGTCAGCAGCAGAAGGCCAAGACCTCAGAAGTTCCCGGCATGTTCGCCGCTATCAAGCAGTCTCAACATGCCTACAAGGCCGAATATGGCCGGTTCCTTTCCACGGGTACCTCTGAATCAGATGTGTACCCTGCTCTTCTGGGCAGCGGCGAACCCAAGAAGAAGAAGTGGGAACCGGGGACGAGCACTAACTGGTACCAGTTGGGTGTTCAGCCTCCTGACTATTACGTATACTGCGGGTATGTGACCCTCAGCGGCTCCGCCGGCGACGTTCCTTCAGGCGTCAACGGAGTCAAGAGTTTCCGCAACCAGACGCCACAGAAGCCGTGGTTTTACATCATGGCCCACTGCGACCTGGACGGAAATTCTGCCGTAAACACGATGTTTGTCACCTCTTCCGAACGAACCGACGTTATTGAAATGAACGGCGGTATGTAATTTTTTCGTTTTTTTTTAACAGGGCCCTGTGCCCGGAAAGGATCTCTTCTCATGAAAGAAAAACAATCAGGTTTTACCCTCATCGAGCTCATGATCGTCGTCGCTATCATCGGCATCCTCGCTGCCATCGCCATTCCCTCCTTCATGAGGTATATGAGTGCTTCCAAAGCTGCTGAAGTCCCCAACAACCTCAAGGCCATGTATCAGGGCGCCGTTGCATACTACAAGGATCCCAAGCGTCACTTTGACAATGCTACCCACGAGCCCAAAGATCCCGGATTCCCCGCTTCTGCCGGCATCACACCTCCCGCCACCTGCTGCAACGGTACCAAGCAGGTAAAATGCAATCCCGCAGGTGGCTCTGGCTCAGGCGCTTACGACGGTGCTACTCTCTGGGGAACCGTTCAGTGGCAGGACCTCTCCTTCAAGATGCAGGACAGACATCTGTATCAGTATGAATACATACAGACTTCCACCACGGAATTCCAGGCTGTTGCCTGGGGCGACCTTGACTGTGACGCCGTAAAATCAAAGTTCTTCCGCGTCGGCAAAGCCAAAGACAACGATGTTGTAGGAACCGACGTCCTCGCTGAGAATCCCGGAGAGTAATCACTCCCTGCATTTTTTCCCTCAAGACTTGACTTAACTTCTCATGAAAAAACTTATATAATCGGGGTTATGAAAAATCGTCCACTCCTCATGGAGATCGCGCTGACCCTGGTAATCATAATGGTGACCGCCCTCATCGCCTGGGGCCTCTTTCTGCGCTACCGAACTCTCTCGCGCCACGCCGAGGTCCCCGAGAATCTCAAGCTCATCTTCGAAGGAGCTGTCACATTTAGCGACAGAACCGCTCTCAAAAGAAAAATGGGAAAGAAGGCGCCGTGGTTCCCCGAGAGTTCCGGTACCACTCCATCCGTTCGCTGCTGCTCCAAGGGGATTTCCCAGCCCTGTGTCCCCGGAGGCAAAGAGTTCACGGGGTATTCCCAAAGGGAGTGGCAGACTGACACATGGAAAGCGCTCCACTTCCAGTTGAAAGATCCCCACCTTTTCCGATATGAGTTCAAAAAAACTTCCATAGCAGAATACCCTGGCTTTTATGCCCAGGCCTATGGTGATCTCAACTGCGATGGAAAGGAGTCCATCTTTAGACGCAGCGGGCAAATCAGGGGAGGGAAACTGGAGCCAGGACTATCCATTGAGAAGGTTCAGGACGAGTAATCGACGGTCACATCACCCTCAAAGTCAGGCCCCTTGCTCCTGATCCGGTTTACAAAACTGCCAGAAGTGCTAAAAAACTGAGTGACTGATTTTTCTTCTTTCCCCCGGAGTGGTGCCCAATGAAGAGTTTTTGCCGGTTTCTCGTACCTCTTTTCCTCTTTGTCGCCTGCCAACAACCCCAACAGTCTGAAAACCCCGCTGATCTTGTTGACAGCACCTATATCCTCTATGGAAGCGCGGATCACTCCGCTGCCCATCAGGCGGTTGTCTACATCTCCAAGGACGAGGGCGGCGGCTACATGTCAGCCTGTACCGGAACCTTAATCTCCAGTGACGTAGTCCTCACGGCGGGCCACTGTATCGGCAATCCTTCGGACATGACGGTCTATTTCGGCGATTCCACCAGCAGCTTCTACGATATGCGGCAGGTCTCCGACACCGAGGCCCACCCCCAGTATGTCGGCTCTGATACTGACCTGAGAAACGACATCGCCGTGATCCGCCTGAGCTCCAGTGCACCCTCTTCCATCACCCCCATTCCTCCCCTGCCGGCCTCCGTCGGCATGAGCACCACCGATGAAAACACCACTAATCTTCAGTATGTAGGGTTCGGCCAGACTGAAACAGGGTCAAGCGGCACCAAACTCACCATCACCCGTCCTCCTGTCAAAGTTTGTCTGGGCAGCAACTATTGTCAGTTCAATCTCTCGGGGGTCGGGTACGTTGAGCTCCAGCCCAAAACCATGGGAATCGCCATGGATTCTTCTTTGGGGGGGATCTGCAGCGGGGACTCCGGCGGCCCCGCTTTTGTCACCAGGGGCAACACGGAATATGTGGCGGGGGTCTCCTCCTGGGTACTCCAGGACAACTACGGAAACTGCGCGTACATGGGTGCGTCCACAATCGTCAGTGAGTTCTCCACCTTTATTAATGACTATCTCGGGACCAGCGCGGAGATCTGCACCAACGGCACCGATGATGACGGCGATGGACTGGTGGATTGCAACGACAACGACTGTGTCAATAATCTTGCCTGTCAGGAGCATGCCTGTGATGTTCCCTATGACGTCTATTGCGGGGATGAGATTACCGCAACCACCGTGGGTGCCGATTCCTACTACACCGACTATTCAGCCTGTTCCCCCGGAGCTCCTGAAAACGGCGGCGAGAAAGCGTTCCGGGTCAACGCACCACAGGGGACCCAGATCATTGCAACGCTCTCCCCCTCCAGCTCCACCTCCAATATTGACCTGTTCCTCTCCAAAAACGGATGTACGCCTGATCACTGTGTTGACTACAGCATCTATCCCACGGGCCAGGTGGAGCAGCTCTTCTTCAATATTGACACAACAAGCACCTACCTCATGGTGGAGACCTACCAGAACGCCGGAGCGTTTACCCTCTCCATCAACTGTGACTCTGACACACCCGTGGAGAACTGCACCAACGGGATCGACGACGACGACGACGGCAGGGTAGACTGCGCCGACCCCGATTGTTACAACCACGGCGCCTGCGTCTCCACCGACGAGGAAAATTGCACCAACGGCGTTGATGACGATGGTGATCACCTCGTGGATTGCCTTGATGCGGACTGCATGCACACCGCCACGTGCATGAACGCCGTGGAGAACTGCACCAATGGTATCGATGACGACGGCGATCTCAAAGCAGACTGTGACGATCGGGACTGTGCGAGCCTGGCCGCCTGCCAGATCACCGGAGAAATATGCAACAACGGCGTTGACGACGACGGCGACGGCAAGGCTGACTGCAATGATCCCGACTGCATCACCGCCTCCAACTGCAGACCTTTGTCCGAGATCTGCAATAACGGCATTGACGATGACGGCGACCTGTTGATTGACTGCCTTGACGCAGACTGTCACTCCTTCGCCGGCTGTCCGGTTCCCCAGGGCGAAATCTGTTACAACTATGAAGATGACGACGGTGACGGGCTCGCTGATTGCGCCGATCCCGACTGTATCTCCTCCGTGAGATGCGCCATGGCAAACATTTATGCCGGCGATACGGGCACAGGTGGCAAAGAGCCCGACTGTAACTGTACAAGTGCCGGAGCAACCTCCACCACCCCACTGCCCCTGTTCATGCTCCTCTTCCTGGGATTTATTGCCTTCTTCACCCGCCGTACCGTTTGATCCATCTTCACTGTCCCCTGACCCATTGCCTGTTATTTTTTCGTTTCTGATGTGCACTCCCATTATCTAGGAGTCAAAGGCATCACGGATCTCCCGCTCTTTTTGCTCGTATTCATCGGAGAGAAACGTCCAGCGCGCCATGAGCTCCTCCACCTTCTCCTGATTCTCACGAAACTCTTTGAGCGCCTCCACGAAGGCGGGGGTCCCATATCCTGCGGGATCAACCATCTGCTGCTCGAGCACAGCGTTTCTCGTCTCCAGCTCCTCGATGCGTCCCTCAAGGGTGGTAATTTTCTTTTTCATGGGAGCGAGCTTTTGCCGGAGCAGTTCCCGCTCTCTGGCCTCCCTCTTGCGCCTCTCTGCCTTGGACTCTCCACGCTCGACCCTGTCACTGCCCCCCTGCTCCGTGGGGAGGGCGCTCGTGGTCTGGAGGGAGCGGGGCTCGCTTTCACGACGGGAACCGGCTAGATCCGCAGGAATAAAACTCCGCGTCTCGGAACGGGATGAAAGAAACTCCATGTACTCCGTCAGGTTACCGGGAAATTCCTGAATGGATTGGTCGCCCACTTCCCAGATGGTGGTGGCCAGACGATCGATAAACGAACGGTTGTGTGAGACAAAAAACAGGGTCCCCTCAAAGTTCTCCAGCGCTTCTGCCAGAGACTCTGCGGCCTCGAGATCCAGGTGGTTGGTCGGTTCGTCCATGAGGAGTAGATTTCCCGGTCTCACCAACAGTTTGGCCAGGGCAACACGTGCCTTCTCTCCCCCCGACAGAACACCAATCACCTTGTTCACGTCTTCTCCCCGGAACAGGAAGGCGCCAAGAATGGATCGGATCTGGGTCTCGCCGAGGGAAGGTGCCACGATCCGCATCTCTTCGAGCACTGTGTTTTCCAGCGCCAGCGCCTCGGTCTGATGCTGCGCGTAATATGCCCAGTCCACATTGGCACCGAAGGTTATACTCCCCCTGTCCAGGGAGAGCTCTCCGGCCATGAGCCTAAGGAGGGTGGTCTTCCCCGAGCCATTCACGCCAACAACGCCCACCCGTTCTCCACGCTTCACCACCATATCCACACCGGCGTAGAGGTGATTCTCACCGAACGACTTTGTGAGATCCTCCAACACCACCACCCTGTCCCCCGTGCGGGCGACCTTGGGAAAAGTGAAGGTGAACCGCTGTTCATTCTCCACCTCTTCCACCTGCTCCAGCCGCTTGATCAACTTGGCCTTGCTTTTGGCCTGGCGCGCCTTGGATGCCTGGGCCTTGAACCGCTCCACGAACCGCTCGAGCTGGCGACGGTCACGGTCGACGTTCTTGCGGCGATTATCCAGAACCCGCTCCTCCTCAGCCCGCAGAAGGCGAGACTGGGTGTAGTTCCCTTTATATTGTTTAAACCCGTCGGGCTCCAGAGAGAAGATCCTCCGGGAGTGACGATCAAGAAAATCGCGGTCATGGGAGATGATCACGTAGGCACCGCGCCAGCTCTGGAGGTAATTATCCACCCAAGCCAGAGAAGGCAGATCCAGGTGGTTGGTGGGCTCGTCGAGGAGCATAAGATCGGGCTTGGAAAACAACAAGGCCCCCAGTTGCACCCTCATTTTCCACCCGCCGGAGAAATGACTCACGGGGCGGGAGAGATCAGACTCCTTGAACCCGAGACCATGGAGGATCATAGCCGCCTCGTGGGGAGAAAACTCCTGCTCATTAGCCAGCGCAGCCTCATACAGTTCTGGAAGTTGGTGCGCCAGAGTCTCCTGCTCTTCCTCGCTGTGGGCAATGGAGAGGGCTTCTTCCAGCTCCCGGATCTCCCCCTGGTAGTCCCTGGTACTCCCGGCCTGCTTGAGCACATAGTCCATGACACAGTCATCCGTATCCATCCCAATTTCCTGGGGCAGATAGCCAATCCTGCACGTTTTGCTGATAACCACCTCACCCTGTTCAGGCCGCAGCTCCCCCAAAATAAGCTTCAGGAGGGTGGTCTTGCCCCTCCCGTTGGCTCCCACCAGCCCGATGCGCTCCTTGGGGGCGATCTGGAGGGAGAGGTTGCTGAAGATGGGCCTGGCACCGAAGTAAAATGAGAGGTTGGTGAAATTAATGAGCGACATGGTGGATGCCTCTTACCAGATACCCGGTTTCTTCTCAAGCTGAGCCGTCACCTTTGCGACAAGTCAATCACGCCCTGCCACAAAATGTAATTCAGATCACATTATTTCCCAAAAATGGGGAAATCCCCTTGAACACCCACCCTTCCTATGGGAAAGTGTACTGCCTTTTTGCCACTTCATTTACCCTGTGGAGTTAGAAATGAAAATCTCATCGTTTATTCCCGTCCTCTTTTCCCTCTCCCTTCTTGCATGTAATGCCGAACAGCCCCCCGTAAACAGCCAGCACAAGAACATCATGTACGGAACCCCCGATACAAGCCAGGCACATCAGGCTGTCGTCTACCTTGACCTTGGCAATTCAGCATGTTCCGGTACGCTCATCACGCCGACCTGGGTACTCACGGCGGGTCACTGCTGCGAAACATCTTCCATCGATGTCTACTTCGGGAACAATGTCAATAGTTTCACCGCGTCCCGAAGCTCCGCACAGGTAATCCAACACCCTAATTACGTGGGCACCTCCCAGAACATTTACAATGATATTTGCCTGGTCAGGCTTGCCTCATCAGCTCCCTCAACTATCACGCCCATCCCCATCCTCCCCAGCTCCGCGGCCATCAGTTCCGCCGACGTCTCCAACCTCTCGCTGGTGTTCGTGGGCTTCGGCGTTGATGAATACGGAGGCTCCGGTGTGAAAGAGACGGTAACCTCAACATTGCGGGGACAGTGTGACGGCACCAACTACTGCAACATCGGCCAGGTGAGCCCCTACTCCATCCCCCCGGGATCCATCTCCTATCTGGAGTCTCCCGGTGGTCCCTGCTCCGGTGACAGTGGTGGTCCCGCCTTCATTAACCGCAGCGGCACCGAATACGTTGCCGGGGTCACATCATACGGGGACCCCGACTGCACCGATTACGGCGTCAGCACCAAAGTCGACAGCTTCGTCACATGGATCAACAATTACACCGGAGGCGTAACCTCCGAGATCTGCACCAACGGCACCGATGACGACGGCGATGGCGCCGTTGACTGCAATGACTCCGATTGTTATAACAACGCCGCTTGCCAGGACGCCGCCTGCGACGCGCCTCTCAGCATCTCCTGCGGCCAGACTGTCTCAGGCAATACCAACAACGGCAGCGCAGTCTACACCACAAACGCCTGCATCAATCAGTTCACAGAAGATGGTCCCGAAGAGGCATATCTGCTCAATGTGGGCAATGGCACCGATGTCACAGTCACACTCACCTCCGGTGCCTCCAACGATATGGACATCTATCTGCTCGAAGCCTCGTGTGATCCGGACTCCTGTGTCAACGGCAGCGCCAACGATGCTGGCCAGCCCGAGTCGTTCCAGTTCACCTCCACCAGCACAAACTACTGGCTGCTGGTGGAGACATACAACAACCCGGGCTCCTACGAACTCACCATCGAGTGTGACGGCGGGACCCTTCCCGAAAACTGCACCAATGGTATCGACGACGACGGCGACGGGGCCATCGACTGCAGTGACTCCGATTGTGCTTCCAGCAGTGCCTGCCAGACCACATCGGAAAACTGCACCAACGGTATCGACGACGACGGCGACGGGGCCATCGACTGCAGTGACTCCGATTGCACCAACAACGCATCCTGCGTAACCAACCCCGAAAATTGCACCAATGGCATTGACGACGACGGCGATAACCTGATCGACTGCGACGACGCAGACTGTGCCTCCCTCTCCACCTGCACCACCAGGACGGAAAATTGTTCCAATGGCATCGATGACGACGGCGACGGCGCCGCGGACTGCGATGACGTCGACTGCGCCTCCTATTCTGCCTGTGGCTCAACCTTCACGGAGATTTGCAACAACGGTATCGATGACGACGGCGATGGAAAAATTGACTGCAAC
>JAHJLU010000625.1 GCA_018821745.1 Myxococcota bacterium
ACAGGAGAGCTTCTCCAGCTTCGCATCGGAGCGATCCCAGACCGCCTCGTAGGCCCGGTACATCTCTTCAGAGAAGGCGCCCGTGGGGAGAATCTCCCGACAGACTCCCTCGAACTTCTCGCAGATCCTGCGATACCGTCGCCGGTAATCTGCCCTCAGCGATGACTCGTACTCTTCAATGGAATGAATGTCCCGGGAGAAGAAAATAGTGGGGAGCGTTTTTCCCCACACCATTTCGCGGATGGGGATCGGTTGAGCCAGATTGAGCAGCAGCAAGAAGCCCTCTTCAATGGTGATCAACTCCCGGGCGAGTGTGTTTATGTGCCGGGGGCTGCCCACAAACCCGCCGGCGGAAACCGACGCGGGGACTCCCACGATGTGCATTCGGATGGGTGAGGGGATCCCCAGGTATGTGAGGAGATCGAGGGGGCGGGAGTAGACAATTGCCCCCGCCTTTGGTACGCCGCCCTCCATGAGTATGTAGTATCGCTGTTCGCAGGGGTTGAATTCCTCACAGTGGGAGAGAAAGGCCTGGCGCTGGAAGATGGAATCGCCAAGGGTGTCCCACCGGGAATCAAGCTGTCTGGCACTGTCAACACGGGAAACAAAGGGCATCAAAGTTCTCCATCAAGGACGGTATATTTGCGGTGGGGCTGCAGATCCACGCCGAAGGCCTTCCTCAGCATCATCAGGGTGAATCCAATGCTCGCCTGATTCTCTTCAAAAATAAAGCCGCCCTCTGTGTACTCGAAACCACCCCTCTGCATGTGCCCGGTCATCTCCTTGATCATGGCCTGGACGATCCCCTTGCGACGGTATTCGGGGATGACGGCGATCTCGGTGAGCCGCGAGGAGCGAATGGGGTTGGCGACATGATAATGGAGGACCTCCCTGATGCCCAGGGCGCTGCTTCCCGAAACGAGCTCATTGAAATCGGGGTACCACAGCAGAAATCCCACGGGTCGGCCCTGATCTTCCGCTATGAGCAGGTTCTCCTCCTTGAGCAAGAACCGAAAGGGCAAGAACAGCTCAAGGTCTTCTTCGGCGGTGCGGTCCGACCAATAGGGATGATCCGAGAAACAGGTGTTGTTGAGCTCGGTATAGATGGCCACGTCCCGCTTAAGGTGCCGCCGGCTCATTTTACGAATGGTGATGGATCCCAGGGGAACATCCAGGTGCCCGCTCTCCAGCAGATCATAAAACAGCTGGTTGGAGAAGCGATAGGAGACCAGGGGCTTCTTCGTCAGCGAGGGAAAATAGTCGGGATACCAGGGGGGGGTGTAGGGGAGCCCGAAGAGCGGAGGCTCGTCAAAGGCTGAGTCGAGAAACCCGGCTGCGTAATTGAGGTGGCCACAGAGTCCCGCGACTACCTTTGTGCAGGAAGGATACATGATCCTCGCCCTGTCGAAGACCGCCTCCTGGACTCCCGTGAGACCGAAGGTGGCCTCAAAGAAGGCGATTTGAACATATTCGGGAAGCTTTTCATCGTGGATCAGGGAGAAACGTCCCACCACCTGCCCCTGGTCCATGAGCAGGAAGGAATGGATTGAGGCGTGGAGAAAGAAGCAGCTCTTTTTCTCCACGAGCATGTGGACGATTTCTTCTTCCGTATTTCGCCAGTTGGGGGTGCCCGCATACAATCTCGCAGGGACTTCATAGAAGGCTTTGCGGTTATGCCCTGAGGTGACCTCTTTGCAGTAAATCATTGATAATGCTCCACGGCAGGGGCGAACCCGAGGAAGGTTGTGTAGGATGAGGAACAGTAGCTACCCGCGTGACCAAAGGCTATGAGATCTCCCTTTTGCATTGGGGGAAGCTCCAAATCCTTTGAAAAGAAGTCCCTGGAGTAGGTGGAACAGCCGTAGATGGATGAAAGGAGCTTGCTTCCACCGCGATCATCCGAGAGCAACGTGACGGGGTGGTACGCGTCATCGGGGTACATGAGTGGGCGAGTGAACTGTGCTGTGGAAGCGTTTACTCCCACAAACTGCATCTCGGGACGTTGTTTCACGTCGGTGACTCGGGTGACAAACCAGGCTGACTCGCCGCCAATGATGCGTCCGGGTTCGAGTATCAGTCTAATTGAGCGGCCATGGTTTTTTGAGACCTCTTCCATGATGCGGGTGACCGCGGCGCCGTAGGCGTCCATGTCGAATTGCTGCCCTGCCTCTGTGGTGACTCCGAATCCCCCACCGAAGTCCAGGTACTCGAGGTTGGGGAACATGGAGGCGAGGTCCGCCACGATGCTGTAACAGACCTGGAAATACTCCAGGTCGATGATGTCTGTCCCCAGATAAAGGTGGAGTCCGTTGATGGAGCTCTTGTCATCGAGGGCCTCGATCTCCTCGAGGTTCAGTCCCAGCCGGGAAGACCGACCCAGGAAATAGCCGCCGCGGGTTTTTTTCGCCTCAACCCTGTCGCCGATATTGCACCGGATGCCCACGGGTTTGCCGGGGAAAAGCGAGCGCCAGACCTTCACCTGCCCAAGGGAGTCGAGATTCAATATAGCCCCCATTTTTGCGACCCTGGTCATACTCTCTTCATCCATCCCCGAGGATGTAAAGACGATGTCCTTACCGGGAAAACCGAGCTCCAGGGCAATGTCGAGATGGCCGTGTGAATTGACGAAGATGGAGAATCCTTCTTCCAGCACGGTCCTCAGGAAGGGACGAGATGCGTTGGCCATGGAGGCGAAGGTGATGAGTTTGTTTTCATAGGGAATGGAAGAAAAGCTACGGCAATTTTCGCGGATAACCGAGCGGTCGTAAAAATAAAAGGGTCCCATTTCCCGGGACGCGATATCAAGAACTGACTGTTTCAGAGTTTTGTTCATACTGTACTCATAGATGTTGGATGATGGAACACCGGATGTTTCGCCCCCGGGGGGCATTGTTTTGGCAATTTATATCATCGAAGTGCGGGATTTTCAATGGAATTGAGGTCATGTGCGCGTGCAATAAGCGATGGAAGAGAGGAAGATGTCTGAAATAATGCAAATATTCTATGCCGTGCTGCAGCATCGGGGAATGATGGACGGGTGCATCCGAATAATTTGACCTATTGACCTTGCCCTTTCATTCCGCTATAACAGGCAGATATTTTAAATCCATAACCAATATTCACCCCTTTCAAAGGAACTTAACATGAAGAAAATTGTACCGTTTATGCTCATCGCTTCCCTCGCTCTGTGGGGATGCAAAAAGAAAAAAGAAAATGAAGAGAAGGCCCCCAAGGGTAAAGCACCCGTGGCCCAAAAAGATGATGGCAAAAAGCCTGTTAAAGTAGCCAAGGTTGAACCCAAAAAGACCGGCTGGGTAGAAGCCAAAGGCGTGAAGCCCAAGCACGAAAGAGTCAAATGCGATTCCTACCGCTGCAAAGTATGGGTTATCACCAAATCCGTTAAAGCCGAGATCGAAAAACAGAAAGATTACAAAAAACTTTGGATCGAATTCGCTGAGAAAACCAACGATGAATACTTTGCGACCGTCGCCAATATTCCCTGGGTGAAGAAACTAAAACTGTATCGTTCACGCATCACCCACCTGAAACCCATCACCGCGCTCACCGATCTTGAAGAGATCAGCCTCTCCTACAACAACGATAAAAAATATCGCAAAATCGAAGTGGACGTGGCCGCCATCGGTGAAATGAAAAAACTCACCGACATTTACCTTTATGGTATCCAACTGAAAAATGTTGATGTCATCGCCAAGGTCAAGAAACTGGAAGACGTTGTTGTCTCCAATACCGAAATCACCGACATCAAATGGATGACCGGCAAGACCACTGTTGTCACCGCCGACTTCTCCTACACCAAAATTACCGACATCAGCCCCCTGGGCACTCTCCCCAAACTCAAACGCGTACGCTTCAACAAGTGTGAAGCAGTCACCTCCATCGCTCCCCTGGCCAAGTTGGAAAACCTCACCTCCATTAACATGGAGTACACCAAGGTTGCCGATCTGGCTCCCCTGGCCAAAATGAAAAAACTGGACAGACTCTATGCTTCCTACACCCAGGTGAAGGACCTTACTCCCCTGAAGGATGTCAAAACCCTTAAATACCTCGATTTCAATGGTTGCAAAGAGCTCGCAGACATCAAACCCGTGGCAGGTCTTTCCGACCTCTACAGCCTCTCCCTCTCCAAAACCCAGGTGAAAGAT
>JAHJLU010000626.1 GCA_018821745.1 Myxococcota bacterium
ACTTACCAGAGTCGGGACCAACTTATCAACGCTCGTGTTATCACCGATTTGCCCAAGAGCATTACGCCCCCAGCAATAGGCTGCACCCGTGGAAGATATGCCGCAGGTGTGATGGTGCTCCGTAGAGAGTTGGGTGAAAGAGTTGCAATTGGCATCTTCAATCTGACAACCCCCATCGCAAGAAAGTGTTCCTCCAATCAAACAATATGCACCCTGCAAAGACGTACCGTCGCAGGTTTCTCCAGCAATAGACTGAATGATTCCGTCACCGCAGAAGCCTTCGCATCCCGAGACATCAAATTGACAGTCCTCACCGCACAATAATTGTCCTTCATAGTAGCCAAGCAGCTCACAGGTTTCTCCCCCCAGCGCACTCCCGTCGCACTCTTCCCCTTCGCCGGATTGAATGGTGCCGTCACCGCATGAGTCCTGGCAACCGGATATATCAAATCCGCACTGCTCACTACATGCAAGCTGCCCACTGCCGTACCCAAGGCTTTCACAGGTTTCTCCACCAAGCTCACTCCCATCGCACTCTTCCCCTTCACTGGATTGAAGAGTTTCATCACCACACCAGCCAGCGCCTTCACACTGGGTCACATCGAAAAGGCAGGCACCTCCGCAGAAGAGTTGACCACCGTAGTAACCCAGGCTCTCACAGTTGGCCCCGTTCAAATTCACCCCTTCACACTCCTCACCATAGAGGTCCTGAATGATCCCATCATCGCACCGGCCAAAGGTTTCACACGAGGCGAGATTGAACCCACAATCGCCGCTGCAGGAGAGCGTCCCTCCGTAGTAGCCGAGGCTTGCACAGGTCTCAGCGCGGAGATCGTCGCCGTCACAATCCTCAATGGGTGAGTGGGCAATATCGTCACCACATGTTGTCTCATTGACGCAGCCCGTCTCGATGATCGTGCACGTAACTGAACATGAGAGTTCGCCTGCAACATAGCCACGGGAGGTGCAACTGGAGCTACCAAAGTCTGTGCCATCGCATTCTTCGGCGGCAGCCTTGACACCATCACCACAATCAACGTTGTTCGTCTGACAACCGCTCCATGCCTGGCAGTCAGGGTCGTCGCAGTCGATGAGACCGTCGCCATCGTCATCCTGGGTGTTGGTACAGTTTTCAACAGCAGGGTCACCACCACTGTCGTCGCAGGCCACCATGGCAAAGGCAAATACAGCCGCAATCAGAAATAAGCTAAGGTTTCTCATGATAAAGCTCCTTGAAATGCGGTGATGATAGCCCCGCCACATTGACCAGTCAACAGGAATATCTTTATCGGTCACTCCCTTTCCAGGTTCGCGTATCCCCGATCTGAAATCAACTATTAACCCTGACAGCCGGGGCAGGTGTTCCAGTGCGGGTGTTCCCAAACATGCGTGTGATGGATGCATGGAGAGGTGTCAGGGCAGAGGGGGAGGTTTCGGAAGTCGGAAGACACGCCAATTGTCAGTCACAAAATTGGGATCACGCTCAAACTGATTCTGCAACTATTCCACTCCGGCTCATAAATCCCCGGCGCCGTACAAAAAAACAGATACTGAGTACCGTCTTCAGTCTCTTTGCAAATGGAAAATTAGCATCTCCAGCAGTACTGTATTCTTCCCCGCGCCCTTCCCGGGGTTGGGCCCAGAGATTTCGCAATCACGGTCAAGTTTTTGGATCTCAGTGCGCTATATTCATCTTGGAAGGAGCACTTCGCATGATCACATCCTGGGATAAAATGAAAGTCGCTGACCACATGCAGCAGATCATTGAGGCTCATCTCATGGAACCCGTAACACTGCATATCCTCACCAAAGGGACAGGGTATTCCATGTACCATGCGGCCAAAATGTTCAAGGAGGTGACCGGGGAGACGCCCTTCGCCTACCTTCGAAAGCGGCGTATCTCGGAGGCTGCCTGTTCATTGAGTGCGGGTGATCGGCGGATTATTGATGTGGCGCTCGACTTTGTTTTTGACTCCCATGAGGGTTTTACGCGGGCCTTCGCCCGGCAATTCGGGATGACACCGAGAGGGTTCATGAATAACCGGCCGCCCCTCTCTCTGTTTTTCCCGCCATCAATGCGCAGCATCTTTTCACTGCGCCAAAAAGGAGAGTATGGAATGACCAAAACCAACGACAGTAAAAAAGTACAGCCCATATTTGTACAAATAATGGAGCGGCCGGCCAGGAAACTGGTGCTTAAAAGAGCCCCCACTGCATCCCACTATTTTGAGTACTGTGATGAGGTTGGGTGCGATATTTTCGAGCAACTGGGAGCTATACAGGATGCGCTCCACGAGCCCATGGGATTGTGGCTGCCCGAGGCCATGAGGCAAGGGCATGGAGAGTATGCACAGGGTGTTGAGGTGTCCGAGAATTGGAATGGTGACGTACCCGAAGGATACGAACTGATGGACCTCCCCCCCTGCAAGCTTCTGATTTTTCAGGGTGAGCCATTTGATGAAAAAGAGTTTGAGCGGGCCATTGAAGAGGTGTGGGATGTTATGAACCGCTATAATCCCGAAGTGATAGGATACCACTGGGCTGATGAGGATGCCCCTCGCTTTCAGTTGGAACCCCGCGGGGACCGTGGGTATATTGAGGGTCGCCCTGTACGTCCGTTCGTAGTTTGAAGAAGGAATTTGCCTGCTGCTGAATGGAAGAGTTCAATTGAGAAAAAATATATATATAAAACAGATGGTTCTCTACAAGTTACTGGTTTACTTCATTTGTCCTGGAAGTGGAGCTGAAGGGGCTCGAACCCTCGGCCTGTGCATTGCGAACGCACCGCTCTCCCAACTGAGCTACAGCCCCGAGAAGCAACCCTAATTTATTGGTATGGAGAGTTTTGTCAAGGGAGAAACGTGTGCTTTGTCCCGGTAAAATCGGATTTTGGCCGCTAGTTGTCCACGTCGATCTTGAGAACCGCGAGGAAGGCTTCCTGGGGGATCTCCACGGTGCCCACCATCTTCATGCGCTTCTTGCCTTTTTTCTGCTTCTCAAGGAGCTTGCGCTTTCTGGAGATGTCGCCGCCGTAGCACTTGGCCGTGACGTTCTTGCGGTAGGCCTGCACCGTTACCCTGGCGATGACCTTGGTCCCGATGGCGGCCTGGATGGCCACCTCGTACATCTGCCGGGGAATATACTCTTTCATCTTGCGGATAAGAGCCAGTCCACGCTCGTAGGAGCGGTCACGGTGCACGATGACCGAGAGGGCGTCCACGGGGTCACCGTTGACAATGACATCCACCTTCACCAGGTCCGAGGGCTGATAGCCCTTGTACTCATAGTCCATGGAGGCGTAGCCCTTGGTGTTGGACTTGAGCTTGTC
>JAHJLU010000627.1 GCA_018821745.1 Myxococcota bacterium
CTGCATCTTCTTTTTTAAATTCTGATCAATGGATTCCGAAGCAAGTTCGACCTTGGAGCTGGCGACCTCTTTGAGCTCTCGCACCATGATCGCCTTTATCTCGTACCAGGTCACGGTCATGAGCAGCAGAAAAATGACGACGGCAGAGCCCACCACAAGGCCCAGCATTTTATTGCGAAGCTTTCCCGAGAAGGATTTGGCGGAGCCGGTGTTATCCGTAGTCATAGCAGTAGGGCAGTCCTCGTGCTCCGGTGATATCACTGGATGTTCAGATTGTCTGTGATTGTACGGAGTCGTGCTCCATCTTCAAAGGAAAAAATGAAACATTGCACTCCCCGGGGCCTCAACGATCTGCTGCCTGAATGGGAAAAGGCCAGCGGACATCGGCGTCTCAGTGGCATAGTTGATCAGATGCGACGCCCGTAGTAGTAATGGCCGAACTCTTCACCATCAATCAGGGAGACCCCGGGGAGGTGTCCCCAGCGCCGGAATCCCATCTTCTCCAGGAGCGCAACCGAACCATGGTTCTGATCCAGCAGGATAGCAAAAAGTGTTTTGATCCCCAGCGATTCACCGGATTCAATCGCATGGCGCACCATCTGCTCCCCGATGCCCTGCCGCTGGTGGTCTTCGTGTACGTAGAAACTGATCTCACGGGTCTGTACAAGGCCCTTCCGTCCGGGGAAATAGGCGCTGATGCTGCACCATGCAACCACCTCCTCCCCGATGGTTCCCACCCAGACGGGGAGCTCGGCGGCGATGTGATTGTCAAACCAGGCGCGCCGATCCTCCACCGTGAGGGGAGTCAGATCCGACGTAGAACCCCTTCGCTTGATCGCCAGGTTGTAGATATGGACAATGGCAGTCAGATCCTTCGGTTGTGCAATACGGATGGACACAGTGGCGCGAACAGACATGGCATATACTCCGGCGGTATTGTTTTTTGCCTTTGACACGGGGGTGATTTTCAGCGGGAGGCTCCCCCGTGTCAAGCGAGAATGCGCGATCACCAGGAAAGGAGCCCGGTGAAGAAGGCAGCAGAGTTTGTACCGAGAGAGGTAGTGCGATAACCGCCCTCCTGCACAACGAGTGTGGGCTTCTTCAGGCGGGAAACGGCCAGCCCGAGGCCATGGAAATCTTTGGCCCGGTTGCTCCATGTTCCCGTTGGATCATTGGCCGCCGTGTCAAATCCACAGGCCACGATTAAAAAGGTGGGGTTGAAATCCCTGATGATCCCCAGGGCCCTCTCAACCGCCGCCAGATGTTCCGGCCCCGTGAGGTGCTCGGCCAGGGGAATGTTGTAATTGAACCCTTTGCCGTCACCTGCTCCCTGCTCCGACTCAAAACCACAGAAGTAGGGATAGGCAAAATCCGGGTGTCCGTGAATGCTGATGGTGAGGACGTCGTCTCGGCGGTAGAATATTTGCTGCTGACCGTTTCCATGGTGGTAGTCAATATCGAGAATGGCCACGGTTCCATGACGGGAGAGGTAATGGGCTGCGACGGCGTTGTTGTTGAAATAGCAGAACCCCCCAAAGAACTGGCGCTCGGCGTGATGTCCCGGCGGTCTCACCAGGGCGTATGCGTAGTGATCCCCCAGCAGCAGCTGGGACGCGGCGGTGATGGTGCTGTTGACAGCGCCGACGGCGGCGTGGAAGGCGCTGGCGTTAATGGGGGTGAAGGTGTCGATGCAATAATATCCCGCGCGGACGGCCAGCTCCGAGGGCTCTTTGGAGCGGTTTCGGATGGGGAAGACATAGGGATAGAAGGAGGTCTTGGGTGAGCTCTCTCCTGCTTTGGCGATGGCCTCCATGTAATGAAACATATGGGAAGAGTGGACCGCCAGAATATGTCGGGGTGAGAAGTTCCGGGCATCTATCAGCCCGACTCCGTCAACTTTACCCAGCTCTTTCATGATGGCGCTGATGCGCACCGGGGCCTCCACATAGCCTCTTTCACGGACATGGTGGATGTCGTGCTTCTCATTGAGGCAGACGGAGAGTTTTCGGCTCAAGGCGAGGGTGGCCACATGAACCGGCTCAATGGCTGCCTTGATGTATTTGAAATCGCGGAGTTTAACCGGGTTCTCCCGA
>JAHJLU010000628.1 GCA_018821745.1 Myxococcota bacterium
AGATAAGTTGCTGCTCGGAGTTTCGGGCGCGGGACCGCTCCATTTCAGCGTCCAGGAACGATACGAGAAGGCCACCTCCTCCATTCTCATTGAGGGTTATGGTCTGACAGAAGCTTCCCCCGTCTGCTGTGTCAATCCAATCTGGTGCAGCGAGGAGCAGCGAAAGGCAAACTCCATAGGGTTACCCCTCTCGGGAACCGAGATGGCAATTGTCGACAAGGAAGATGCCAGCAGGGTTCTGGGAATTGGAAACGGTCCCGATGACAAGGAAAATATTGGAGAACTGGCGGTATCAGGCCCCCAGATCATGAAAGGATACCTGGACAATGACGCGGAGACCGCCTCACACATTGTGGAGCGCGGCGGGAAACGGTGGCTGTTGACCGGGGATATCGGATTCATGAACTCCAAGGGGCAGGTGACCATCCTCGACCGGAAAAAAGAGTTGATCAAATTCAAAGGGTACTCTGTTTTTCCCAAGGACGTCGAGAATCTCGTGGGACGTCATGAGGCAGTGAAGGAGATTGCCGTAGCAGGCCTCCCCGACGGGGAAGCGGGTGAGGTGATCAAAGCCTGGGTTGTGCTCTACCCGGAAATGGTGGGCAAAATCACCGAGGAGGAGCTCAAGGCGTGGTGCAAGGAGAATATCACTCATTATAAAGTTCCAAGATATATTGAGTTTATTGATGAGGTCCCAAAAAATATGGTGGGCAAAATCCTCCGCCGCGTGCTCAAAGAAAATGACCCTGTCTATAAGGAGTTTTTCAATAACCTGGAGTAGGTGTCGGTGGAGCAGACAAACAGGGAGTCAATTGTACCCCGGGGGGATATGGTAATCCGTGGAGGGAACCTCTTCTTGGGACTGGAGAAGGGATTCCAGCGCCATGGATGTATCCGGATTTCCCAGGGAAAAATCACCGAGGTCTCCTTCGGAAAACAACCTTCAGCGTTGGCCCCCTGCGAAATAATAATTGCTCCCGGGCGTGTTGAGCTCGGGTCAGAAATCATGGTCATTCCCGGCCTCATTGATGCTCACGTGCACTTGCGGGAGCCGGGTTTTGAAGAAAAGGAATCCATCCTCTCGGGGAGTCGGGCGGCTCTTGCCGGGGGATTTACCACCATCTTCTCCATGCCCAACACAAACCCTCCCCCCGATACCCCGGAACGCTACGGGTTTATCGCCGGGCTGGGCCATAATGCTCCCGTCGATGTTGTGGTGGTAGGAGCGGCGACCCTCGGGCGGAAGGGGCAGGAGCTGGTTGACTATCAATCGCTGCACCGGCTGGGAGCCACCGTGTTTTCCGACGACGGCGACCCGCTTTGGGACCCGGTTTTGTTGCGTCGACTCCTGAAGGCCTCTGCCAGGTTGGGTTTTATCGTGAGTGATCACTGCGAGGATCCCAGGCTCTCGGGAAAATTTCCCCTTCACGAAGGGAGCGTGGCAAAGGCACTGGGCCTCCCGGGGCAGCCATCTTCCGCCGAGACAGTGCAGTTGGCCAAAGGAATCGCCCTCGCGGTGGAGACCGGGGGCCGCTATCACGCGCAGCATCTGAGCGCCAGAGAGTCCATTGACCTTGTCCGGCAGGCCAGAAACCTTGGGTGGCCCGTGACCTGTGAGGTGACGGTTCACCACCTGTTTTATACCCAGGAGGTGATCCATCGGGCGCTGGGAAATGGAAAGTGTGCACCCCCCCTGCGCAGCGAAGAGGACCGCAGGGCACTCCTCACGGGCTGTACCGACGGGACCGTCTCGGCCATCGTCACGGATCACGCCCCCCACCTGGCCAAAGAAAAGCTGCTCCCTCTGGGTGATGCGCCCTTCGGAGTCATTGGGCTTGAGACGGCGCTCAGCGCGGTTCACACCCTGGCAAAGCGCGGAGAACTTGCTTTTGAGCGCGGGATCCACCTGATGACAGCCGCTCCTGCATCGCTCTTCGGCCTTTCGGGAGCAGGTTCCCTCGTGGCGGGAAATTGTGCTGACATAACGCTCTTTAATCCCGCCATGGAGTGGACGGTAGAGCCTCCCTTTTATTCCAAATCCCAAAATTCTCCCTTTATCTCTGAAACGTTGCAGGGGAGAGTTGCAGCTGTCTTCAAGGACGGGGTTTTACGCCATGTCCTTGACTGAGCTTCCCTATGAATCGATCCAGGGTCTGTGGCAGGAGGTCCTGGCAGCCATAGATTTTATTGATGTCCATGGGGAGCTTCCTCTGGCCAGGGAGGAGTTCTATCGCCTCCGGGGAAAACCTGTCCCAGCCGACCCCTTTTACGACGCCTACATGAATATTTTTCTCGAATGGTTTCTCATCGAGCGTCCGGTGAACCAGGGAAACTCCCCCCTGTTCACCCTGCTTCAGAGGGGAACTTCCTTTTCGGCGGAAACGGTGGCTTCGCTGCATTACCTTCTTGGCTCCCACCACTCGCTCTTTGAAGTGATGACTCCCTGGAAAAAGGATTTTTTCTGGTTGCGGGATCTGATCTATGGAGACGATTGGCTGGTGAGCCACTGGCCGCCTTTTCCCGGTATTGATCCCGGGCAACCCATGGAGTGTCGGCTGGTCTTCTTTCAGGATAAAGTCTGTCTCACACCCGGTATCGTCGTCTTTCCTTTTTCTGCCAGAGACGCTGTTCACTCGGTGATAGCAGAGTGTAAAAAAGATATGCTGCTGCCGGACATCATGAATCTGCTGTCCAAAATGAGCATCCGGAGTTTTAGATTTTCCCACCTGGACCCCAAAAGGTTTTTTCATCTGGACGACCCTATGGTCAAGGATCTCCTCCATAAACAATCAACCGGGGATCAGTGACGGGGAG
>JAHJLU010000629.1 GCA_018821745.1 Myxococcota bacterium
CAAATTTCCCGTTCACTATCACATCGATATCAAAACCAATATTGACTTTGGCAGGTTTGGGAAAGGTGACCAGGTAGTATTTATTGGCCAGCTTATCCACTTTGTCGGGCTCAGTGGTTTTCACGGTCTTCGAGGGCGAGAAATTATACCCGTCTGCAATGATGAAAATATTGCCCTTGCCATCGAATTTGACCGTGACGCACTTGAGGGTGATATTGGTCAGCAGGTACTTGGACATGTCCATCCCGTTGATATACACCTTCTTTTCAGCTTGGGCAGAGGAGAGAGTCAGGCTCATGAAAACAGAAACGATGATAAACGAAGTTAAGAAATATTTATGCATGGATCATTCCTCCTTATGCAGAATGGAACAGATAGCTGGTTCCATCAAACTTTTCAATACCACATTCACGTGGATGATGCCAGAATCTTTCCCTGATGAGGCTCGGGATGTATGGCCCGCACGGGGGATTGGGTTGAAACGAACACCTTCAATGATTATCAAATCAACATTCGGATGGCGATAACAAGAAGAAACAGTCCGAAAAAGCGTCTCAGCAGGCGTGGCTCCATTGCCAGCGCCAGCTTGCTTCCCGCATATCCGCCCACAAAGAACGCGATGGCCATAATGACCGCTGCACCAATATCCACATAGCCCTTCTTGAAATACTGGTACGCTGCCAAAAACCCGATGGGTGGAATCATGAGCGCGAGGGTGGTCCCCTAGGCCATTTTCTGGCTGAACCCCATGAAAAAGATCAGCGCAGGGATCATGAGGGTTGCCCCTCCTATTCCCAGCAAGCCGCTGATGATACCCCCGAACAGTCCGATTGAGACAAGAATGATAATATCCACTTATTGCATCACTCCCAGGTTTTTTTGTACGTGCTTCATTTTCTTGTAGCTGGTGGAGGCGTTCTTGAACAACTTGAGGAAATCAGGCTCCACCACGGGGAACAGCAGCAGAAACAGCATAAAATCATTTTCGTTCTCCATGAGGAGGTGCCCATAATTTTCCAGCACCCGGGCAATATCCCTCTTGCGAGCCGGGGCACCGTGCCGTTTCAGATGGGAGAGCAGAAATTCCAGGCTCTCCGTTTTGGCTTTATGCTGAAGGCTGGTGTTGGTGCTCACCAGGGCGATGGCCAGGAGAACCGCCATAATCACGATCAACACTATCATTGGTGAAAAACCCAGCGTGGCGATTCCCAGAATGAAGAGGAGAGCAAGGCAGGCCAGACCCCATTTGAGGGCGGTGGTGAGGCCGTGTCCACGGGCCCCGATTGCTTCCAGTTCCATGGTAATCCGGATTTTTTCATGGGAGAGACAATCAACTATTGCAGCGTCCCCCGGGTTCTGGGGCAGAAAGGGTTTGAGCGCCTCGGGTGCCAGATCGTACCGTGAGGAGACAGAGGCGTTTTTGGGCGGCAATGAATCAAGCTCGAGTCGGTTCACCCGGGAGCTGCGGGCCGCAGGTGAATCAGCGGACCGGGCAGTGACAGACGCGTGGGCTTCTTCCGGTATTTGGGGGGCAATTGGCTCCCACCTGTCAAGGGTCTCCTCTTCCACAAATGGCTGTGGAGCAATCACAGGGGGTTCAGGAGCAGAAATCTGGGGCTCAGGCGCGACCACAGGGACCGGGTCGTGATCCTCCACGGGAGAGTCCTGCTGCGGTTCATCGTGCATCCCCGAATAGATCTCCTGCTGGGGAGTATTTTTTCGGCATCGCGTACACCGCTCCGTCCCATACAATTTGGTTCCCGAGATGATCATATCCTCGTAAATTTTTCTTGCCCCGCTCTTGCTCTGGATGGAACCGCACTGGGGACAAATCCATGGTGTTTCTGACATGGTCCTGCTCAATATTTCCAGGTGAAGCCCAACAGACCGCCACCGTCCGATGGGGAGGCCCAGAGGCTCAAGCGACGACTTGTGCCGCTCTGTTTTTTATGGAGCAACGGGACGAGAACGCCCATGACCGTTCCGATGGCCGCTCCGGTGAGTACATCGGAAAAATAGTGTTTGTCCCCGGCGATTCGCAAATAGGCGACAGCAGCGGCAAGCGTCCCATTGATCACGTACCACCAGTTGTGAGAGACAA
>JAHJLU010000056.1 GCA_018821745.1 Myxococcota bacterium
GGCGCCCCAATTCTCGCCGGAGTGCCCAAGACACATTTCGCGAGGTCTCATGGTCACATTTTCACCCGTTCAAAGAGCAGTACTCCTGACTCTCCTCATCTTTTTGTTGTCAGGCTGTTACACCAGCCCTCCCCCCTTGGCAACCTCCAATGATAACATCGAGAACAATGACACTGCAGATGGCCACCCGCAGGACAGGACCCAAACTGCGCCGGAGAAAGACTCCGACAGGGACACCATCCCCGATCACCGGGACAATTGTCCCACGGTCCCCAACCGGGATCAGAAGGACAGCAACGCCAATGGCAAGGGCGACGCTTGTGAGGTTGTCTGTGGTGACGGCATTGTCTCTCCTGGGGAAAACTGCGATCCCAAGGTTCCCCTCAGCCAGACCTGCAAATCTTATGGATACACAAGTGGTACCCTCCAGTGCAGGAACTGCCGGTTTGATTTTTCCCGCTGCGTCAGGCCACCAATACAAATATACCGCCGCCGCAGAGGATCATGCCCCTATATATACTTGAAGAAGGAGGGGGTCTTTCATTACCATGGGGACACCTCCGGTTCCGTGCTGGGATACGGGCTCTCATTTTTCAAGCCTAAGTACTATGGGGAAAACATTTATTCGCTGGGGGACTTTTCGTCCGAGGCAGGCACCTACCAGATGCTCCTGAGAGAGGTGATCTTCGAGTCCGCGTTCATCGACACCGCAGCACTTTATGTGGTGGATGTCCCGAGGGGCTATTCGGTTTTAAATCGCTGGAGTTTCACGTCACAACTGAATCAGTTCCCCCAGCTCGGGTTCCTGACAGTGAAAAACATGCGTCCTCCCCGGAGCGCGGTTCTGGAAAACGGGTCAGATGTCCTGCGGCAGATCAGCCACGCCGACGGAGTCCCCCTCCCCGTGGCTAAAAATGGACTGAGCCGGGTCATACTGGACTTTGGCCCCCTGAAAAATCCGGCCCAGGCGAAGCTTATCCTGTCAGCCTGGGGATATTACGCGGATCTCAAGAGGCACCAGAAACCGCCCTTCAGCGCCGGGACAACCATCGAGGTGCGCCGAGAGGGAAAATGGGTCACAAAGCTGGTGACGGGGAAAGCGGCGGGAGACCTGAAGACATGGGTGGTTCCCCTGGGTGGAATTTTGCGCAGGAACAACTCCAAAATCCGTTTGACCATGGCCCATCAGCCCTCTGTCATCGACATCCTCGACGCCGTCGCCCTGGATGACTCCCCCCAGGCACCCATGGTGGTTAGAAAAATTCTCCCCACACGTGCCCGACTGACCTACGGCGGCTCCGCCCGGGTCTCCCCCTCCTCGAGAACAAGACGGATTTCCGCGGACAACTCCCGGCAGCCCCTCGAGAAGGACGCCTATATGAAAGGGCACTTCACCCGCTATGGCACGGTCAAATCACTGCTGGCATCGAGAGATGACCGATTTGTCATCATGGCCCATGGCGACCGCCTGGAATTGACCTTTCGGGCACCGAAGATCGCAAAAAACATGAACCGCCGGGTCTTTTTCTCCACCCACCTCTACTATTCACTCAAGTACCACCCCTACGGGAAGCTTACTGATTCAGCTCTGCCCCTTCCCTATCACGGAATGGAGACCTACCCCTACGAACCCCGGCGCTCTCCCCATTTTGGCAGCGAATCATACAACAAATACCAACTCACGTGGAATACGCGAATCCATCGCTGATACCCCCCGCGATGGGGGCGTCAACTCCCTTCGTTAAAATCTAATGCAGAGCTGCACTGGGGATCATCGGCGTCGATGAGACCGTCACCGTCATCATCGGTCCCGTTGTTGCACTGGGTATACCCCGTCCCGTTCTCCGTGGAGCCCAGGGTGCAGTCGGGATCATCGCTGTCTGTCCAGCCATCGCCATCATTATCGAGCCCGTCCGTGCAATCGGTGGAACCACCGCTGTCTTCGGAGTTGTCGACCGCGGTCGCGCAATCGGGATCGTCGGCGTCGATGAGGCCGTCACCGTCATCATCGGTCCCGTTATTGCACTGGGTATAGCCCGTACCATTCTCAGTGGAACCCAGGGCACAGTCGGGATCATCTCCGTCGATCCACCCGTCACCATCATTGTCTATCCCGTCCTCACAATCGGGAGGTGTGAGGTCTTCGTCGTTATCGAGGGCATCTTCACACTGGGGATCATCGGCATCGATCAACCCGTCGCTGTCATTGTCCACCCCATCGTTGCAGGCGGTGTACCCGAACCCAGTCTCCGATGAAGTGACCAAGCACTCGGGGTCGTCACCATCGATCCACCCATCACCATCGTTGTCGAGCCCATCCTCGCAATTGTCCTCGGTCGTACCCTCGGAGAGCCCCGTGGCTTCCGCACAGTCAGGATCTTCCGCATCAATCAAGCCGTCGCCGTCATTGTCTTCCCCATCGTTACAGGCCGTATACCCGTACCCAAGCTCCACGGTGCCGATGAGGCAGTCGGGATCCATGGCATCGGCCCACCCGTCGCCGTCGTTATCATTCCCGTCGGAGCAGGCCTCAACACACGCACCCTCCAGACAACCGAGCCCCTCGCCGCAGGAATCACCATCGCCACACATGCACACCGCTTCACCTTGATCTGGGCACCATTCCCCCGGTGCACAAGCGGGGTCACATTGATTCGCCTCGCACTGGCCCGCGACACAGTGGGTCCCCTCCTGGCAATCGGGCACACACACATCGGGTTCACAGTTCCCCTCCTCACAATGGAACCCCACACCACACGCCGGGACACACACTTCTTCACAGACGCCATCAGTTCCGGAAGCATAGCCTTCATCACATCCGCAGGTGATCGTGCTCCCCTGTAAACGGCACACAGTCTGATGGGCTTCGGAACAGGGGTTTGGATCGCAGGGATCCGGCTCAGCGCTGTCGTCGTCACACTGGAAAAAAGAGAACAGGACCATGAGCATGGAGATAACAAGAGATAAACGCATGGAGGA
>JAHJLU010000630.1 GCA_018821745.1 Myxococcota bacterium
ACAGGTTCTGAACCGGTCTCTATTTCCACCTCTCATGCTGAAAATGTCAAGATGTATTCCCCCTAACTCCACGGTTGCCTAAACCAGGAGAAGGGGATAAAAACGGGAAAACGACGCCTCCCTCAAGGAAAGTTGTCCATGACTCGCGATCGAAGTGGCGAAATAATTGAGAAATTTCAACTGGTCAAGCTCCTTGGCCAGGGCGGTATGGGCCAGGTTTATGCGGCTGACCACCTCTTCACTCGGAGGCGGGTTGCGCTGAAGGTCCTGTCGAGCCATCTCGCATCCAACGAGACCGTCTTTGCCCGATTCCAAAAGGAGGCACAGGCCGCGGCGCTGGTGGGTCACCCCAATATGGTTCAGATAATTGATTTCGGGAGGGACTCCATCGGCCTGCCATACATGGCCATGGAGATTCTGAAGGGGGTGGATCTGGGGCAGATGCTCATGTTAAATGGTCCCCTCTCCATTCCCCTGGCTGCCTATATTATTCATGAAGTCCTTGACACTGTCGCTGCGGCCCACAAAAACGGGGTCGTCCACCGGGATCTGAAACCGGAGAATATTTTCATTCATTTGCGGGATGCGCCACCGTGGCCCCAGATCAAGTTACTGGATTTTGGTATCTCCAAATTCAAGGAGCAGGAGATGGAGGGGGGCGGGCTCACCAAAACGGGCTCTATCCTCGGGACTCCCTATTACATGAGCTTTGAGCAGGCGAGCGGAGTCAAAGTTGACGGGCGGTCCGATGTCTATTCCACCGGTACCATCCTCTACCAGCTGCTGACAGGGAGTCTGCCCTTCAAGGGCAACACCGTGGGGGCAATTATTCTCGCCATCGCGGAACATCAGTTCCCCCGTCCGCGGGATCGGCGGCCCGAGATTCCGCCCGGGCTCGAAGCGATTGTACTCAACGCCATGGCGAAAGATCGGGATCAGCGGTTCCAGAGCGCTGACGAGTTCCGGGATCTTCTCCGGCCCTTTTTTGCCAATTATTCACTGGAGGAGCTTTTTGAACACCCGAAAGTGGCCCCCTCTTTCCAGTCACCGCAGATGATTCAGGGGACAACGGGGACAGGGGAGGGTGCTCCCCGGGGAGGGCATCCCCATGTGGGGGGCATCGCTTTCGCACCTGTGGCCGGGGGCACTCAGTCCCGTTCCGAGTTTGATCGCGCATACCAGTTTTCGGAACCGTCGGGCGCCGCCTCACTCTCCACCGCTGCTGGTGGGGAACCAGGTACCCCACCTCTTCCAGTCCACACCGAGCAGGTGCCCCATCCCCCTGGTGTTGACCCACAAACCCCGGGTGCATCGCCCCAAAAAGCGCCAACGAAGCTTTGGGTATTGATCCCGGTGACAGCGTTGGTGCTTGTCCTGGTTCTGATAGTGGCACTCTGGAAAACAACCGGGGAATCATCAGGGGGTTCCTCCCCCGGGACCGTGGCATCCAAAAAGGGGCCGCCCACGCAACCACAAAAGGAGCAGCACGAGCAGCCACTTCATGGAACACTCTCGCTGACATCGAACATCTCTGAAGAAGAGAGCGCCTACAAAGAATGGAAAGAGATGTCAGGGTACGACTTTAACGCCAAGGTCATCAGTCTCATATCAACGGTTGTCTATGCCCATGATGTTGAGACGATGAAATTGATTCTCCCCGTCATGGAGAAGCTGTGCAAGGTTCCCCGGGCTACGGCGTGCGGAGCTGTAGCCATTATTTATCAATATCAGGCGCGATGGAAAGAGTCCAAACCCCTCATCGCCGCCGCAACCGCAGTGCCCAATTTCCTGGGAACCTGGGCCAGCGGGTTTCAAGACCGCTTCGATAAGGTGCAGCGGGATTATCCGGGGAAGGATATGGGCAAAACGGTCAGTACCCAGCTCTTTGGATTGAATCGCCCTGTCCCTGCTGAGAGCAGGACCTATTTTTCCGAGGCCCAGGTGAAGGAGGTTGAGAGGCTCTGCCAGAGTGGTCAGGGGCCATTGTGCTTCAGTCTGGGTCATGTCTATTTTTACGGGATGGGTCCTGATAAAAAAACGCATCTGTACAAGGCGTTCACGGCCATGCGCAAGGGATGCAACCTGATGCACCAGCCTTCCTGCCAAGAGATGTGTACATATGGAGAGGCTGCCTACAAGGCAGGCAAACTGATTGACGGCCGGCTAAACTTGAAAATTACCCTGGAGATAGCCTGCCGCAAGAAGATCCAGTCCTGCTGCACGATTCTCCATCGAATTTTCCCCGGATCCGCGGTGAAACCTGCATCATAGTAGTGGTGTAGGGTCCCCTGTCCCTATTTAATCTTCTTGAGACATTTGGTAACGCGGGGGCATTTTTTGTAGTTCCGATGGATGCAGCTCAGTTTCTGGAG
>JAHJLU010000631.1 GCA_018821745.1 Myxococcota bacterium
CCACCAGCGCCCACACCCCCGCCACAGTTGATGTGAGCGTTTCGGGTCCCCTCAGCGATCTGGTGGGTGGCGTCAACTTCTTCTGTGGTCTCACCAGCCTGGGCGCAGCCTGGTGCTGGGGTGACAACTACCTGGGACAGCTGGGAACCGGCGACAACATCCAGGCCGACTCCCCTGCAGCCGTCCTCGTAGATGGACTGACCTTCTCTTCCCTGGCCGCGTCCAGGGAGACCGCCTGCGGTGTTGACGCCGATGGCCTCGCCTGGTGCTGGGGTGACAACAGCAATGACCAGCTCGGCGTGGGTGCGCTCCATGGTGTGCCCTCCTCCAATGAGCCCGTAGCCGTTGACATGCCTGATGGTGCCACCTTTGACCAGATCTCAATCGGCTCCTATCACGCCTGTGCCAAATCCTCCGACTATAACGCCTGGTGCTGGGGCAACAACGACTTCGGCCAGCTGGGTATCGACAGCCCCTCCTCCCGTTTCGCCCCCGACGCAGTCCAGTAGGGCGACGACCACCCGAACCCTGCATCTGGCCGCCTTCTTCTCTTTTATATCATTTTTTTCCAGAGGGGCTTGACTTCGCCATTGCCCATGGTAACATTTCGATAGTTATCGAATCGTAGAATCGTAGCACTATGAGCGAGGTTTTTTTGGACATCATACAACTGGCAAAAATTTTCAAGGCACTCTCCAATGACAAGCGGCTCTATCTCTTCTCGGAAATTGCCACGCGTCAGGAGCTTAACTTTGAGGATAACGCCTGTGTAGTGAGCAATCTGATGGGCCTCCTCAAACTGAGTCCCCCAACAATCTCTCATCATTTAAAAGAGTTGACGAATGCGGGGCTCATCTTCACAGAGAAAAAGGGCAAGTTTCTCATCGCCCGTACCAACAAAGAGACCCTCAGGGCACTCGAGGAGTATGTCTCCTCTCTCCTGAACGGGTAAAAAAAAAATTCCTTTTACACTTCGATAGTTGTCTAAGTGTAAAAGTAAAAGGTGAAACATGGTCAGTTCATTACTCCAGGATTCTTCCCCGCGATGTCCTGTTGCCCGACTCCTACACCACGGTGAACGCCCCTATGACTTTGATCTCCATTTTTCCATCGATGCGGTGAATGTTACGCTCTGGAATTCCATTGTCCACGGCAGAAATCCCTTTCTGTCCTGGGAGTTTCTCAAGGCACAGGAGGAAGGTAACCGGGACAATATCAGGCACTGGTATGCGGTGCTGTGGGATGACCGGACGCCCCTGGGCGTGGCGCTCTTTCAGGTCACTCGCTTCCAGGGAAAGCCCATCACCGAGCTCCTCACGGACAAAGGAGCCATGACGCAGTTCATGGCCAAACGCCTGGGCTTTCTCCATGAGCGCATCTCCCGAAAAATAATCCTCTGCGGCAACGCGTTCACCACGGGGCAGGATGCCTATCTCTTTACGAAGGCATGTGATCCGGGCAGAGGAATAGCCACCGTCTGCGCAATAATCCAACACCTTGAAAAACACGAGGGGCGTGATGAGCCTGTTGCGGGAGTCGTGGTAAAAGATTTTCCACACACAACATGGCCCGAGTCTTCACGCTTTCTCTTGGAAGAATACACTGCGCTGGACACGGAACCCGCCATGGTCATGGTACTCGATGAGTCATGGACCTCCATTGATGATTACCGAAAGAGTCTGGTCTCCAAATTCCGCGTCAAGGCGAAGAGAGCGGGCACAAAATCAGTCTCACTGATCATGATCTCCATGACGGCAGAAATGATAGAAGACCAGATCCAGCGGCTCCATGTACTCCACGCCCAGGTAATGGATCGGTGCCAGTATCAGACTGGCAGCCTCGATGTGCGATCACTGAAGCTGTTCAAACAAGCGTTTCCGGAGCAATACCGTGTTGACGGTTACTTTCTGAACGACAATCTGGTGGGATTCAAGACATCTTTTTGGGGAAATGATACCCTCTGGGCCTTGAACGTGGGTGTGGATTACACGCTGAACCAGGAGCACGCCATATATGAACGCATGCTCTACGATTTTGTTGCCATCGGGATAGAGCGTCGGACACTTTCCATCCATTTCGGACGCACCGCCAGCGAAATCAAGAGCAGCGTCGGCGCCTCTCCCGTACCGATCAAATGCTATATCCGTCACACGAACCCCCTGCTCAACCTGGCCATTAAGGGTCTTGCCAGACGTATCTCTCCTCCGGCGTTCTCCGTGAGAACACCGTTTCAGAAGAATTGGTACAGTCTTAACTCCAGGCGTCTGACCGCCATTCAATTCCCACAGGAGTGCCCATGATCCCACTGCTCACAGGATTTGCCACTGGGCTGGCCCTCATTATCCTGGTGGGACCCGTATTTTTCCTCCTGCTTCGAGTGACCCTGGAGCGAGGGAGGGTCGCAGGAGTCTGTGTCGCGATGGGCATCTTTATCAGCGATCTGGCAGCAGTGCTCCTCATATATTATGGATTCTCCGCTCTCTTTACGAGTGCAGACTTCCAGCGCTGGAGCGCCCTGGTAGGGGCTGTCCTGATCAGCGCGCTGGGCGTTTCCTACATCATCAGACCCGGCCTTCCAAAGACCTCCCGCAAAAAAACCGGCCTGAAAAATATTTTCTCCGCATTCCTC
>JAHJLU010000632.1 GCA_018821745.1 Myxococcota bacterium
CATCACGGCAGGTGCCCTGTCCTGAGGCGTCGGTGTTTTTACACAGAAGGCCTGACTCGCAGGGGGTTGCCTCGTCGCATGCGTCGCCTATGCCGCCGGCCTGGCGGGGCTGACAGGTGCCGTGGCAGGGACCGTAGGGCGTGAAGCAGCGGTTGGGCTGGCAGAATTCTGCTGCATCGCACTCGCTGTCGATGTTGCAGGCGCCCACGGGCAGCTGGTGATAGATGGAGATGGAGTCCACGGCGAATCCGTAGTCAGTCACGCTGTAGTCCGTGGCCAGGTTGATGCGGGCGGTGTCGCCGTTGAACTCCGGGGACCAGACGTCCTGGGCCGAGCCCGTGAGGCGGACCGATGGCTCCTGGATATTCCCCGAGAGAGTAAGATAGTCGTAGTTGGTCTCCACGGCGTAGCGGGAGAAGTGGACCTTGATCTTTGCGGCGCCGGGCCAGGAGACATCCCAGGTGTTGCTGAAGTTGTTTGCGTAGGGGTGAGCGCTCTCCACAACGTTCTGAACCAGGAAGGTGGACCATGACCAGATACCCTCTTCCACGGGATCCTGGGGGCAAAGCGGCGTGCAGGCGTTCTCTTCGCAGGACCAGGTGCCGGGGCAGGGGGGCTCTCCGTTCTGGGCGAGGCAGTCGAGCTCTGTTGTGCAGCTTCCCGCTTCGATGCAGGTTCCGGTGCCGCCCAGGGTGTCCAGGGGGAGTCCGGCGCAGAAGAGGCCTTCGTTGCAGGAGAAGCCGATGGAGGGGCCGCAGGTCTCACCCGTGAGGGCGATGCGGATGGTGCGGTGGCAGAAATCCCAGGCGATGAGGCCGGTGCTGCTGTACCAGCCCTCGGAGCGGGAACCGAGTGCGTCGCAGACGGGCTCGCTGGCGGAGGCACAGTTCTCGTAGCGGATGAGTTCGCCGGTGTCACCCCAGTACCAGCCTTCGGAGCGGGACCCCAGGGCGCCGCAGTAAGGGCGGTGATCCCGGGCGTGGGCCTCGTCTACGGTGTACTGATATCTGGTGATGAGGATTCCGTAGCCGTCAATGGAGTAGTCACTCACCAGCTGGATGCGGGCATAGTTTCCTTCCACGGTGTAGCTCTGGCCATTGAGGGTGCCGGAGAGGTTGTGCACCAGGGTGCCGTCACGGTCGTAGATTTTCACGAAGTCATAGTAACGCTCGGTCTCCAGGCGCTCGAAGGGGATGATGACGCTGGTGGCAGCCGAGGGTGCGTTTATCTCCCAGGAGGCGTCGTGGTAGTCGCCGTAGGGGTGGTGGGACTCAATGAGTGTCTCCACGGAGAGGGTGGTGGAGAGAGAGGGGTGTGCGGACACATCGGGGCGCTGCTCGCCGCCGGGGGCGCAGGAGAGCAAAAGGGCCAGAGAAGAAAAGAGCAACAGAGACTGTTTCATACCATAAACCTCGTTCGCACCCGCAATGAGGGTGCGGGGGGTGATAAAACCCCGAGTTGACAGTTTTGGTGTTCGTTTGGTTGTTTGCCGCACATGGGAACACTACATACCACATGTGGCATATTGTCGGAGCGCAATATAGTGGAATAGGATCTCCTGTCAATAGATATTATTATTGTAAAATAACTAAAGATAACAACCGAATAGTGTAAAACCTGTGACGCGGATCACGAAAGTTTTGTGAATAAATGATCTTTTTTTTGTCTTTTGTCGGTCGGTTTTCAGAAATATCGCGGGTTTTCTCCTTGCCATTTTTTTTTCAGTGGTAGAATGCATGTGGCACCATTTTGCTGGTTATTTATTGATTACGAAAGGATCGACCATGAAAACTCTCACCTGTTTCATTATGATATCTGCGCTGCTCCTCATGGGCAACCTGGCCTGCGACTCGGAGTCATCCTCCAACGGGACAACTGAAGTATGCGACAACGACCTCGACGACGACGGCGACGGATACATTGACTGCGATGACCAGGACTGCTGGGACGCCGCGGTCTGCAACGGTGGCGCCGAGGTCTGTGACAACGGCACCGATGACGACGGTGACGGTTTTGTGGACTGCAATGATCTGGACTGCGCTGCAGAATGTGAATACACCGAGACCTGCGACAACGGGGTCGATGACGACGACGACGGTTTTGTGGACTGCGACGATCAGGACTGCTTCAATAATCAGGCATGCCACACCACCACGGATGAAGTGTGTGACAACGGCATCGACGACGACGGTGACGGCCATGTGGACTGTGATGACAGCGACTGTGCCGGAGACGCAAGTTGCATCGTGGTTGAGGTCTGTGACAACGGTCTCGACGACGATGGTGACGGTTTTGCCGACTGTGACGATTTCGACTGCGCCGACGGATGTGAGTACGCAGAGGTGTGTGACAACGGCATCGACGACGACGGTGACGGCTTTGTGGACTGTGAGGATCAGGACTGTGATGCGCATCAGAGCTGCAACGAGCCACTCCCCGAGATTTGTAACGATGGCCTCGACAACGACGCCGACGGGTATTTCGATTGCGACGATTTTGACTGCCTCGAGGCCCCTGCCTGTCAGCCCGCCCACGAGCTGTGCGGAAACGGCATGGACGATGACGGCGACGGCCTGGTTGACTGCGCCGACGAGGATTGTTTCGAGGCGCCGGCATGTCAGACGCCGCGGGAAATCTGCGACGACGGTGCTGACAACAATGGTAACGGCCTAATCGACTGTGACGACGATGAGTGTTTCAGCGACCCCTACTGTCAGGTTGTTTTCCCGGAAGATTGTGCAAACGGCATGGACG
>JAHJLU010000633.1 GCA_018821745.1 Myxococcota bacterium
GACTCTGGCAGTTGCTCCAGATATTTGCCCCACTTCAGGCGAGAGTACACCTCCTTGCCGGGAGTAGAGACGCCCCGGGAGCGGAACACGCTCTTGAGCCGGTTCTTCACCCGCACGATATCGGAGGTGATAAATCGATAGGTCTTGGCAAGCGATGAGAGCTTCGAGAGCTCTCCGCGTCCTTTGTAGACACGTGTCTCCAGACTTCCAGACCGTAACTGTTCGGCAAGCGCGAAGGCATCTATCTTGTCGCTCTTTGAGCCACGCACCTTGGGTACCCCCACCACCACAATCTCTTTCACCGTTGGCCTGAGCACCTCGAAGAGCCACTCGGTCATGGTTCCCTCCTCCATGATCACGTGGAGCTCGCCTGGCACGGTGCGCAGCGTGTCCACCAAGGCTTTGCCGTTTGTCTCCACCACGACGGATTTGAGTTTTCGACCCTTCTCGCTGATAATCCCCAACGTGCAACTTGACGAATGGACATCGATCCCGATATACCTTCTCATGAGCATTCTCCTTTGGCTTGGGTGTTGTTTTTTGTAGTGAATTAACTCTACCCACAACCAGGGGAGAATGCCACTTTGCTTTTTTGGAGAGTTGCCTTATGGGAGATGAGAGATGAGTATTCCAGGACGCCATACCCCCATAATGCCTACGAATCCAAGGTACACAATAGCCCGTTGTCATCAGCACTGAGTCATGCCAATATGCTCGCGATCTGAGCAGAAATTGGAGACATGCACTCCCACAAGGGACGAGGATAGTGATGAAAACGAAAACGGTAGTTTTGCTGGGCTTAATATTCGTAAGTTGTCAGACAACTCGACACAAGGGCAACCTCCAGCATATGATTTCACCCAACGGGACTACTGGAGATAAAGAAGAAAAATCCAAATCGGAACAGGGGAAAAAGGAAAATTTCGCATCAAAACTGCGTACACCCGTAAAAAATCACCTTGTGCTCAAAATGGATAGGACCCGCTCCATTTCTGCTCCTTTTGTATCTTTTCGACCCTGGGAAAGATACATGGTAAAAAAAGTTGGGAGAGCAGGCTTTGAGGGGGAATTGGATGTTCTTTTACTTCCACAGACCGTGTCCAAAGCACCGGGTAACTATTCACAACTGAAGGATGGGGTTCTCTACCACCAAAAGAAGGTTATCGGCCTTGATTTGAACGCCTTGAGAAAAGAAGAAATTCTGGGGACCCTCAAGGCTTGGCTTCCAAAACTTCATGTCGTTCGGCTGATGAACAAGCATCTCTGTCATCCCACGGTGAGGTTGCTCATCAATAGCCGGGGCAAGAATCCACTAATGTTGCATGTTGAAAAAACAAGTGCAGAGTCCATTCGCTGTCTTTCCAAATATACGTTGGACAAGATTTACCTCTATCTGGAAGGAACAGAAGAAAACACCACGAAAAAGGCCACAGCCCTCTCCCTTCCGAAAAACAAGCCTCTTCTAGGCCTTTCTGCCCACTGGATCAAACTTGGAGACCATGCTTTCATCGCCCTTGGCTCATACAAGAACCTCCAATATCTTCATCTTGATCACTCTATCTTTAAAGAGAAGAATCTGTCTCGTCTTGTCCATCTTGTCACGTTGAAGGATCTCTCCCTTGTGGACACCCAGCTTTCTGATCGAGGAGTGGAAATCATCAGTTCCATGCAATTGGATCGTCTCAACCTTTCAGAAAACAAGAGCGGATCCGCATCATGGGTGAAGTGGCTGAGAACCCAGAGGAACATCACTACTCTGAGCTTGAACAATCCAGGAGGAATTACCAATCTGAGTTTCCCCTTTCTTCTAAGGATGAAAAGCTTGAAGACCCTGTCAGTCCAAAACACCATGATGGACAAAAAACTCTGCCCTGTCATAGCCAACCTCAATGGTCTGAGGGAATTGACAGTGAGTGCACCCCATTCATCCTCCACCTGCATAAAAATGTGGAAACAGCTTACAAAGCTCGTTATCAGGGAGTCAATCCACAGTAACGAACAGATGTATGCCCTTTCCTCCCTGACCAGATTGACCTATCTTGACATATCCCATCAGGAAGAAGGTTGTGGATGCAGTTTCGAACTCGGGCTAATAAATCGAAGCATTAATACGCTGGGAAATTTACACGGACTGAAAACTCTTAAAATTAAGAATCTTGCGTCAAGGGAAGCCATTGATTTAAGTTTCCTGACAGGACTCCGAGCCTTGGAAGAACTTGATCTTCGCCTTATTGGTTACGGGAAATGGATAGACACCCTGGTCACAGGGCTTTCGAATCTGAAGGTTCTTCGTATGAGTATCTACAAGGTTCCTAAAGGGTTTTTCAAGATGCTGGCCATGCGTTCAAGGATCCGGCTTCTCCATCTCAGTGAAGAGCCAAATAGTGAAGCCAAAAAGCTTCTTCTTCAGAAGGATGTGAAATTTGCCACCATTGTAAGAGATGATGAAGGCGAGTTCCCTTATCTCCCCGCAGAAATTGACTCCTTTTCAATACAGGACCTGAAAGGCCTCAACAGCTTAACCGCCCTATACCTCAGCGGGCCACCCACAGACAAAGAAATGGAGATAATTGCTTCATTCAAGAATCTGAAGAAGCTTGAGATATCTACTGCCAATCTGACTCCAAAAGGCCTGCGGCTGCTAGGCAGCTTGAAAGGCCTCCAAGAACTGGATATATTTGGCCATTGGAAAAGCATCTATGCTTTTCTGAAGAAATTCAAATTTGTCCACCTTAAAAAACTGATCTTGGGTCATTTCGAAGAAAAGCTGTCTCCGAGTATTGTGTCTTTGGATTTTCTAAAAAACATGCCCCTCCTCGAAGTGTTAAAAATGGACGGGTTGAGGCTCTCAGCAAATGAGGAGAGATATTTAAACAGTTTAAAATATCTAAAAGAACTCTCTCTGGCCGGCGCCTCTTTTTCTGGAAAGAACTGGAATCTCCCCAACCTCATCACATTGAACCTTAGCCATGTGAAAAATGCCAATTTTTCCTTTTTAAAATACAGTTCAAAATTGCAATGGCTCGATCTTGAATTTGGGAACATTTCGTGCAAAGCGTTGAACAAATACGTCAAAACCACCTCTTTGAACTTCTTCAATGTTGGATATGTGGGGATTTCCAACAAATGTACAGGGGTGATCCTGAGACAGAAGAACCTCAAGTTCCTTGGAATGGCCAATGCCGACTTTGATCCTGTGATATATCGGTCATTGGTGTTTTTAAAACACCTCAATTTTATTAACGGGCATTGTTTGGGACATGAATCGAGAACGTGGGAAAAGGTAGGAAAATCTGACTGCAAAGAGGTATTACGATTCAGAAAGAAGCGACCTGAGGTCGGTATTTTCAATAAGTGTTGTGGCATGTACTTCTAAAAGGATGTGGCTTACCAGGGAGTGAGCGTGAACAAGATAAAAAGCATTGTCGTGGAATTCATAAGGTTCCCCACGGACATGCCTAGGTTCTCTCCAGGGCTTCTGGCAGCCCTTGTATTTGCCTTCGTGGCTGTTTTTTGCTGGCTCTATTTGCTTATTTCCGTGAGTTTAAACGTCTCAGGGATAGAGGATTCGGCCTCCGCCATGTCCGCACATGGGCGCGATGTACTGTCTGGCACGGCGCTGCTCAAACAGGCCGCATCATTATGGCCCGCTGTTTTGCTCTGCCTTGTGCTTGGCTTTGTTTTTCTGAGCCTGCGTGACACATTCACCCTCATCATCCTCATCCTCACCACGACCCTCTTTCTACCTCGAATCTCGGCCGAAGGGGTTTCACTGGTTGACGAACACTCTTACAACTCCCTCTTCTTTGTGGGCCAATGAATCGCCCCGTGGATACCGGAGACAGTTTTCGTCTGAGTCAGGCCGCTGCGCTTGACCCCTTTCGCTGAAAATATGCGTGCGCTCTTTTGGGGGGACAGCCATTCACCCCATTCAAACCTCAAAGATCGATGCGGCGGCAGAGAAATGGAGCGCCCCTATCCCGTCTGACATGGTCCGTAGTGCACAACCGTACACGAGATATACCCTCCGCACTCGCTCTGAGAGCTGGCGAATTCTGTGGATCGATGGCGGCGTGGCGGATGGCGTTGTCAGCGAGGCGGTCAAGGTCCCTCAGAGTCCCCTCGGCGGCTTCGTGGATGAGTGCTATGGCATCTGCTGAAAACAGCTCCCGGATGCATCCTGCCACCTCAAGTCGTGCTCTGATATACTCTCCAGTGTCCTCAGACCGGAGGCTTCCTATACGAAACCTGCGTGAGATGCGGGATGAAAGAGACCGGTTGCGTCGCAGTGAGAGGAGCTTCTCAAGCTCGGGAAGGCCTATGAGCATGATGGTGAGCAGCGGTGATGAATCCCAGCCGTAGTTGCCGAGAATATGTAAATGATCAAGCACATCCTGGTGGAGCAAGTGGGCCTCATCGATGATCAGCACGGGCCTCACCTGCTCCCGTGAGAGCTCTGTGACGTGGGTGGTGATTTCGTAGAAGACTGCAGCAGCAGTGGCTTTGGGTGAGAGGTTCAGGGCGGTGCAAATCTGCCGGTAGAAGTCACGGCGGCCAAGGGTGGTGTTGTGGCAGTAGGTAAGCCGGTAACCCTCTTTAAGCAGCCTGACGATCCCCTTCAGGCACCTTTTTCAACACGCTGTCAAGAACGGGGTCGAGCCCGTAGAGGTGCTCTGAGTGAACGTCAAGGCGTGACGTCGTGAATCAAGACCTCATCCTCGCGACCCTTGCCGTCCAGGTGGGTTTTGCGACGCCCCAGGTGGTCATGGCGGCGGCGGCCGAACTTTTTTCTCGCAACCGCTTTCGCCCAATCTGACCTCGTATTGTCAGGGGCAGAATGTGTCACGCCCCCTGTCCAGGCCGACATGTTCATGTCCGCATGTGGTCAACACATGAGCATGCGTGATTAGGATATATCTTGATATTTCAGTGTTTCTGCATTGGGCCGGTTTTTGCTTCCATGCCCCTGCATGGTCACCGCGTGCAAAAGCGCCCCTCCACAAGTCTACAAACCCAGGGCCCCACAGAACTCCCTCCTCTACACGGCCATCATCTCCCATTTCAACAGCTTCACGGCCCTCACCGGGCATGATCCCTTGCCAGCCTACATCGAGAGCGAGTTCGCCTCCTACATCAGATGCGGCATTCATTCGTATGGCTTCACACGGCTCAAGTGTACCGAGTGCGACAAGAGCTACACCATCCCCTTCTCCTGCAAGGGACGTGGTTTCTGCCCTTCCTGCATGGCGGAGGGCCCCCCCGGCCGCCGCATGAACGAGATGGGGCTGCACCTCACGGAAGATGTGCTCCCCAAGGTCCCCATACACCAGTTCGTGCTGAGTCTCCCGAAGCAACTGAGGTACATCCTCTCCCACAACCCCAGGCTCGCCAGCCAGGTGCTCCGGATCTCTGTGCGGACCATCTCCTCTTGGTACAAGCGCCGCTTCTCCCGCAGGCTCCCTGCCGCCGACTGCCAGACGGGGGCCATAACCTTCGTGCAGCGGTTCGGATCGTCGCTCAACCTTATACATGAGTTGAGTTTTGGGCCAAAGGCCCATAACTCATTACGAATGTTATGCACTTTGTGTACAACCTCCATTTCCACACTCTCTTCATCAACGGCGTCTACAAAAAACCACCCGGTAGCGCCCAGCAGCCAACCTTCCTCATGGCGAGCAAACCAAAGGATGAGGAGATCATATACCTGAGTTGTGTTTTGGGCTGCTTGCAGACCACAACACATATGAAGGTTATGCACTATGTGTAAGCAGCTCTCCGAGCAGGTCTCCTCAGTCATCATCAAATATCTGGACGCTCAAGGCGTGCTGGAGGGTTTCAAGGAGCAGGACCCGCTCCTTGAGAAAAACCTCCCCCTCGCACACATCACCGGGGCCTCCATCGGGCACCGCATCGCCCTCGGGGAAAACGCGCCCAACAAGGTACACCGCATCCTCCAGGACCCTCACGAGGGCCAGCGCTCAGGCCACCTGTGTTTCAGCTCCAGTGGGTTCTCCCTGCACGCCGCCACCCACATCCCCGCATGGGACCGCAAGAGATTGTTCAACCTTTGTTGTTATATAGCCAGACCCCCACTCTCCAACGAGAGCCTCAGGCAGCTCCCCAATGGAGATCTCACGTTCAAGCTCAAAACGCGGGGCGGCCTTCCGCTTCATCACCGACCCCGGGGAAGTGAGGCGCTACCAGGAAGGGACCGGCGAGTCCACGGAAACTCCATGCTTCGCACCAGCCCGTGCCTCCCCCACCATGGAACTTTTGGGGGACAGTCCTCCCGATAGTGACGACCTGTTCGCCCAGGAAGCTGCCTACCAGGAAATGGACGAGGTCCAGCACCACCCGGAAGAGTTTTGAGACACCTCGGAATCCCAATGAGACAACCATTTGCCGAAGCAGCAGGGGGACCAGTACGCCTGAAACAACGAAAACAGGGATAATCTCGTTGCCGGCACCTGAGAATCATGCCAAAATACCCACCAACCCAGATTGAAATGGAGCCGATAGAGTGCCACAACGAAGAGAAAAAGAATGGTCAGGACCCGGCAAAAACCAGAAACAGCGTTTTGAATTTCCTTCTATGGGGTGGGGTGTCAAGATACACTCGTCCTGTTCGCCGGGTTTTTCTGTTTTGATACCCGGCGTCCTCTGATGTCAGTGTTTCATGACCGGGATTGAGCATAGTCATGCTCTTTTCCGACCAATTCCGACACGACACATTTTTCGGATGTGTCATCTCCACGCTGCATTCCAGATACATCCAGGCGAAGTCTCCCTGTGCAGGAGTTCTCATCACTTTTTGGGCGGCTCTTCTGAAAACATATAAGCGGCAGATTTCTCCACGTAGATGTGGGAACAATCCTTCTATCAGTGACTCTGTGGCCAACAGCTTTATTTGGTAAACCGAGGGGGAATATCCTACGATGGGTGACTTTGGAGCGATGCTCCAGGCCAAGAAATTTAACTGATTCTCACCCTCTAACCTTTTTCGTTTCCATACTTTGTGCCTACGTTTTGTGAGAGTTCCTAATGCAGGTCTGGTGTTATGGAAACGGCTTTTTATGTTGTTTTGCGTTTTTTGGTAGTGTACTCCTCTCCTGAGCGCCAAAGAGAGAGAACTATTGACGCAAGTTGTCGTGCGATTGTCAGTTTTGCAAGATTGGGGTTTGTCCCATTCTCCAAGAGTGAGCAGTAGTGTTTGTAGATTGGGTCTGATGTGCTTTTTA
>JAHJLU010000634.1 GCA_018821745.1 Myxococcota bacterium
ACCAGACAGCGAAACCTGCCATATTTTCCGTTTCCTCCTCGCTGCCCTCGCTGAACGCTATTCTATCCTGGTCCATCACTTCGTTATCATGGCAAATCACTACCACCTCATCGTGACAGACCAGGGCATCAATATCAATAGGTTTAACCAGGATTTCAATGCACTCCTCGCTAAATGCATGAACGCTAAACTGAAAAGGAAGGGTACATTCTGGGAACCAGGTGATGTGGGGGACACCAGACTCATTACCCCACAGGATATCATCGAAAAAGCAATTTATTCCCTCGCTAACCCGGTCAGTGCAGGAATTGTCAAACGCGCTCACCAGGATTGCTCCCGAATCTCCCGTATTGGTGATATTGGAGCTCCAGGGGATGCTCTAAAACGACCACACTTCTATTTCAGGACAAACAGTCAAATGCAAAAAGACGCAACCCTCAGGCTCTGTGTCCCAAATGCCTTTTCTGACAGCCCCATAGATTACCGCCAGAACCTGTGGGAACGCCTGTTCGCAAGAGAAAATGAAATCGCGGTAGAACGAGGCCACAGGGGATTCATGGGTAAGAAAAATGCTATGAAAATATCAGCCTTCGACCGGCCCCGTGAAGATTTGGTCAGCCATACCCTGAATCCCAGGATCGCCTGCTGTGACCCCAAACTCATGCGCAAAGAAAAAAAAGCGTTGAGGGCTTTTCGAAGAGCATACAGGGAAGCACGCGCTGCCTGGCTGCAAGGAGACAGAAGCGTACTCTTCCCCCCCGGCACATGGGCAATGATGTTTTTTCATGGGGCCAAAACAATGACTTTCAAAGAGGACATCCTCATCCTCTGACATCCCTCCCAGTTGCCTTCACCACAGGGGTTGACATCAGTTCAGGATACCTGCATCAAATCCCGGCTTTTTAAAGACTTTTATGAAGAAATCCACAGCCCAACCTGCTGAGTTTATCTTCCCTAACAACAAAATCACTCTCTCAGTTGAATAAAAAACTTATATTACATTCTAAAAAATACTCGTTCCCCGGGTCGGTTTTGGGTTATTGGGCGATGACTTCGATAACCTGGTCGAGGCCCCAGGAGAGGTCTTCTTTGGAAATGATGAGGGGAGGAGCGAGACGAATGGTGTGATGATGGGTGTCTTTGGCAAGGAGACCTCTGTCCATAAGTGCCTGGCAATATTTTCTGGCACCGCCTGCTTCTGGCTTCAGTTCGAGCCCAATCCACAGACCCCGTCCTCTGATCTCTTTGACCAGCGGGTGGTCTTTGAGCACGGAAAGCTTCTCCATGGCGAATTTTCCGAGTTCATTGGCCCGCTCAACCAGTTTTTCTTCTTCGAGCACCTCTAGTGCCGCCATTGCAACCGCGGCAGCCAGGGGATTGCCACCAAAAGTGGACCCATGTTCACCGGGCTTGAACACAGACAGAATCTCGCGGGAAGAAACAACGGCGCTGACGGGATAGAATCCGGCGCCCAGGGCTTTTCCAAGGCAAACCATATCAGGCTTGACATCCTCCCAGGAGGAGGCCAGGAGTCTGCCGGTCCTGCCAAGACCGGATTGGATTTCGTCAACGATGAGGAGCATATTGTGCGCTTCACATGTTTCTTTTACCTGTTTGAGCCAGCCATTTGGGGGAAAAATTATCCCCGATTCACCCTGTATGGGTTCAGTAAGGACGGCTACAGTATCGGGCGTAATAGCTTTTTTCAGCGCTTCAATATCCCCGAATGGGACAATATCAAATCCTGGCGTGAAGGGGCCAAATCCCTTGCGATAATCATCCTCCGTAGAAAAACTCACAATGGTCACGGTCCGACCATGGAAATTATTCGCCATACAGATAATGCGAGCCTTTTCACTCGGCACACCCTTTTTTACATATCCCCACTTGCGAGCGGCCTTCAGGGCTGTCTCCACTGCTTCAGCGCCAGAGTTCATAGGGAGCATCATCTCGTAATCGAGCATGGTGCAAAGTTTCTCTGCAAGGAGTGGAAGCCTGTCATTGCGAAAAGCCCGGGAAGTCAGTGCTACCTTCGTGGCCTGGTCAATCATGGCTTTTAGCACTTTAGGGTGAGAGTACCCCTGGTTCAGCGCCGAATAGGCTGCGAGGCAATCAAGATATTTCTTTCCATCGACATCCTTCACCCACACGCCCTGTACCTCGGCGATGACCACGTCAAGAGGATTATAATTGGGCGCAACATACTGTTTTTCCAGGGCGATATACTGCTTTGTATTCATAGGTCACTCCACAGTCCAGCTCACGGGTCCTGCCCGGCCGGGAGAAAGGGTTCATTGCCTGCCGCTGCAGAGGTGGCGGGCACCATCAGCCTCACCACAACGAGACATGTAACTCAAGTTTTATTTTGAAAAACTTGCAAATACTTTAATCCAGATCCTTTGGGGTTATTGGAAGAAACGCTTCCTGAAAAAACATTGGTGAATAATTGCACATGCCTTGCCGGGGGAAGTGAACTTCGAATTTTGGATGACCATTCCGGCTAATTGTTTTATACTCCGTCACCAAAGAATACGGATTACCGTCAACCCGGATTATTTGAGGAGAAAACAATGAAAAAAACGAATATTTTTCTATTATTTGCCGGTTCGATTTTTTTACTGACATCATGCCCGAAAAAATCAGAACCAACAACGACGACTGATCCCAAAGTGAAAAAAGTCGATTTCATGGGGGACAATGCCCAAACGGACAACCGTCTGCAGATCCCTGTGTTTACCAAAGAAGGCAAAGTTGCAGACCTCAAGCTCCACATGGCCCCTGCGAAGACCACCGGCCTCAGCGTGACACTAGAGCCGACCGGTCCTACCCCCGGAAAACCCGGAACCGATGCCCATGCAGCAGTATATACATCCCTTCTGAATGCATCTCTGCTCGTGGGAAAAGAGATGGATAAATTCGAAGTAAAACTCAGTGGCTCATGGAACATCGACGCCAGTGGTGCTCAGGCTGCCATGGCGGCTTCCATGATGGCCTCCATGACCGCGTCCAAGATTAAGCCCGAGGTGACTGTTGTCGGCACCATCAACCCCGACGGCACCATTGGCCCCGTGGACAATCTCCCCGCAAAACTCCAGGGGGCCATCGCGGCAGGCAAAAAGGTCTTCGGGTATCCAGCAGGTCAGACGCTGGCCTGGGATGCTGCCACCAAGAATTTTGTCTCACTCACGGACATTGCAAAAAAATCCTCGGTGACGTTAAAAGAGCTTTCCACCGTGTATGAGGCCTTCCGCGTACTCACCGGGGCCGAGGTGAAACTCCCGGCGCTCGTGACAGCAGAAGAAATGAAACTCTCCAAAGAACTCTCCGGTCAACTCTCGGGAATGGCCTCCAACTGGGTTAAGAAATATTCCCTCTACGATAAAAAGTTTTCAAAAATATACACACGCGCCAAGGAAAAAACCAAAAAATGGAAAAAGATTGCCGCAGAGTATAAAAAACAAGGCCTTGAACTGATTAAGAAAGGTGATGTCTCCCCGGGGTATGATTACACACAGCGAGGTGGCTCATTTGCCTTCACTTCCTATTGGTCAAAACGATTTGATCAACTGGACTCCAAGAAAAATCTGAAGGGGATGCTCAAAGCCCTGTCTGAATTCACCCAGGTGAGCAAGGATCTCAAGGATGCCATGAAGAGCTTCCGGGAGATGAAACCCGAGAGCCGTGGTGATCTTCTGGCCCTCGTCTCCGCATGGGAACAGCTCGTGAGCGCCTGGGCCTATGGCCAGCAGGGCGACGCCCTCGCCAAGGAGACCCTTGACAAGATCAATTATCTCATCTCCAAAAAGCTCGCTCCCTCCATGGACCAGGGCAGACTCTACAAGATGCTCGACAACACAACACTCAAGTACTCCATGGCCCAACTGAAGACACAAAAAGCCCTCGATTTTGCAAAATTCGTCGGGATGAAGGGCGAGAAGTTCATCGTTCAACTCGATAAATTCAAGCGTATTTCCGCCGTGTTAAAAACTGTCGCCATGGCCTCCATGGCCCACACCGACACCCTCTTCCTCACCAACGACATGGCAAAAACCGGAGTGGAAAAGGACAAAATCAAAGAAGTCCTCATGGCCACAAACAACAATTACCTTCAAGCGGTGACCATCATCCAGTTCCCTGATAAAGAGTCCAAAGAAGAATCCTTCGAGAATATCCTCGCTTCAATTGCTGCCTACACGAGCTCCTACTTCAACACGGCCATGCTGATCCTCAAGCATGCCTCACTGCAGGTCACCACCGACGCCCAGGGCAACATGGAAATCAAGCGGAAAAAAGCCCTCGAGGCCATGCTGGCAGCCGCCGAGCAGAATGTCCTGCAGCAGGCCGCGCTCTCGAAAAAATACGCCGGTGTCATCCCCGCCAGCGCAAAGTTCTTCTACAACATCGGCCTCTCCATGAAAGACCAGAACTACTCCCTGAAGGTGAAAGCCCTTGAAATGTTCTGGAAAGCTTCCATGGAATGCCAGCTCTCCATCCTCATGGCCCAATAATTTTCTCCAAATCATCCATCACAGGGGAACCTTTGGCACTCCATCGGGGTCCAACTCAATGATCCGCCACCCAGCACGGACAGATGAGGTGTTTAATGAAATTTACAATGATAACCGTTTTCAGTTTCTCCCTGTTTTTCGCCTCTCCAGGCTTCGCACAGCACACCCGTCAGGGACGGGGCATGCATCCCCGGGGAAGGCACCACAAGGGCCTTGGAGAGCTCTTGAATATGGGAAAAGAGCACCGCAGCGGGGTGTTCTTTCTTATGCGACACCTTGATGTGGCAAAGAAACGGCTGAAATTGACCGATAAACAAATCCAGCAATTTCAAAAAATCGGCATTGCTTTCAAAAAACAGTTCCTTGATGTAAAGAAAAAGTTGATACCGGAGAAATTGGAACTACAAAAACAGCTGCTCAGTGAGAAAATCGATCTCAAGAAGGTCAAGCGGCAGTTGGACAAAATCGCCGGTCATCTGGTGGATATTCAGATGCTGAAAATCAAGCACCGGCTGGCCATGGAAAACGTACTGACGAAATCCCAGCGGCTGGAGCTGCGGACCATCGTGAGCCAGCGAAAACGCCCCGGACATAGGTTTGGTCCCGGCATGCATCCCGGAGATTAAATGGAAGCAGTTTCCACAGAACAATTTGCCCAGTTCATTGGCAAAACCAAGAAAATGGTGCTCAAGGCTGTGTTGGTCCATCTTCACCCTGAGTTGACAAATTTTATTGACGATGTTGTTCAGGAAACCTATCTGCGGGCGTGGAAAGCCCTGGTGAAGGATCAGTTTCGGGGAGACTCGGAGGTCTCGACCTGGCTCTATGTTATCGCAAAAAACGAAGCCCGGCGAACCAACAAAAAGATGGGCGTCAAAGCCGTTGATCCAGCTCTCCTCTATCCTCAGAATGAGCCGGAGGAGTTTCCCCTTGAGGTCCTCGAGGAGTTCATCGGGCAACTCCCAGAAAAGTATGGCTCAATTTTTTCATTGAGACTTAAAGGGTTTACCGAAGAAGAGATTGCGAGCAGATTGCAAATTTCCAAAGGCACAGTGAAGAGCCGCGCTTCCCGGGGGAAGAAGCTCCTGGCGCGGCTGCTCACGGAGGCACGATCATGAAAAACAAATCCAATCACATGGAACAAGAGATCAACCGACGACTTCAGGATCCTTCGTGGGACGTGGCCATGGCCTCACGGATCCTGGCCCGCAGGCAGACAGCTGGAAACAGGCGCCGCATCCTTGTCTCAGCTACCGCCGCGGCCCTCCTCATCGTCACGCTTATGGCAGGAGTTACCCTGCACACGCACCTTACGGCCTCACCACAGCGGGACAATTTCGACACCGTGGCCATGAACAGGCTGCCCTTGACCCCCCTCCCAGCAGCCCCGGTCAAGATCGCCATTACTCCCCACAAATCCGCAGTTCCCTCCATCACCTCGCTGGAAGATCCCTTCGCCGAGGAGGGAGACAATTTCGACGGCCTCGATACCCTGGTGGACAACACGCTGGTCCGCCGATAGTCCTCCCTGCTTTTCATTTCTTTTCCATATTTTCTGGTGTAATCTGCCGGGGGAGAAATTACTATGTGCGCACAAACCTATGGATATTTTGATATCGGCGAGCACGCATGGATGCTGCTTGACCGGATCCGTGTAGATGCCTTTGAGCGAGCCATCAAGGCGGTTGTCAGGCCGGGTGACGTGGTAGCTGACATCGGCACCGGTACTGGAGTGCTGGCTGCCATGGCCGCCAAGGCAGGCGCCCGACGGGTGTATGCCGTGGACCGCGCCCCCATCCTCGAGGTGGCCCGCGCCCTCTTTGCAGAGAATCACGTTGATAATATCATAGAGGTTATCCGTGACGACGCGAGGAAGGTGGAGTTCCCCGAGCCCCCCAATGTGGTGGTGAGCGAGATGGTGGGCAATTTCGGAATAGAAGAAGACATGCTGGGCATGTTCAACACCATCGCCGCAAAATGCACCCCCGATGTCCGGTTCATCCCCTCGGGACTCACACTCTTTTTTGTCCCCCTGGCCGAAGTGGGGCTGAAAGAAGAACTGGAACGACTCTCCAATTTTTCCAGTGACCTCACCATGCACAGCTTTGTGGCTCGAATGGCCAACCGCCCGGTCCACCATCGTATTACGGCGTCGGAGATTCTTGGCCGCGACAGGGCCCCTCAATTTATTCCAACCGTGGGCGGCGGGACAACCATCGACGAACTCCGCTGCACCATGGAGATGACCCGCAGTGGCACAGTCAACGCCATTGGAACGTACTACCATCTTTTGCTCGCGGAAGACATCACGCTCACAACAGGACCCGACGGGCCTCCGACCCACTGGACCAACATTAAATTCCCCGTATACCCGCCTCTGGAGCTAAAGGCCGGTGACACCATCGAAATGACCCTCTACCCCAAATTCCTTCCGGGGGCGGGGGTCTGGAGCTGGGAAATCCAGGCAGGTTCGGAAAAACGATCCGGCGACTCCATGGCTACGCTCATGGGAAACTCCCTGGATTTCCTCGGGGGACTCCGCCTCAAACGCTCGTCACCGGAACTGAAAAAGAATCCCTTCCATCTTACCCGCCTGGCTGCTGCCCTCGGTGGAGATATCCGGGACCTCAAAGCCATGGCCGCGAGACTCAAGGGTGCCCTGCCCACAGAGTTCGCCGATGAGAAGGATGCCCACCGTCAACTGCTCTATCTGCTCGATGCCATGGATGCGCTGGAGTAGGATCTATTCGAGAAAGTTCAGGAACTCTCCGTCTTCCTCACCGAAGTCCGTGGGAGTATCTTCCGTTACCACATCGTCAATGCCCATAATCGCCCGGAGCTTTTCGTTCCCCACAATGGTGCGGGCGGTTTTCCGCCAGTCCAGGTACCAGGCCCAGAGATCTTCTTCCGCCCGCTTCTTCGTCTCAATGACCTTAGGGTCAACCATGAACTCTTCGGGCATGGGGTTATCGAGGACCGCCTTGAGGAGGCTCTTGGCATAGTCCCTTTCTTTCTTGGTGAGCCCGCGTTTTTCCAGCATCTCCAGGGCTTCACGGGGGTTCTCCTCCCCCTCGTTCACCGTCATCTCCTCTAGATCATCAATGCGATCCAGGAACGTGCGAATTTTCTTATCAACGCCGAACCCGGACGCCTTGGTAAGATTCGTGAAAATCTTCTTGTGCATAATGGGGAATTTCCTGTTGAGACCGGCATCTGCCACATCAAACCAGGTGTTCTCCCAGGCATCAAGCTTCGTGAGCATCTCGCTGTTGTCCGCAAAGAGGATCCCCTTCTCGGACTCGGGGATGGCAAACATCCACCCCGCCGCTCCTCTCAGGTGGCGCCAGCCTTCATCCAGGGATTCCTGGTCAAATCCTCTGGCGGCCATCAGCGCAACAACCTTAGGATTATTAAAGGAAATTAAGAATTTTAGTTGCTTGAAAAATTTCTCTTCTCTGGTGAATTGGGCCACGTGTTCGCCTCCTTGGTGCTACCCTTTGAGCACACCGTATGGTGTCAACCTACCATCTGACTGTAAAGAAGACTCAGGATTTGTCAACATCCCCCTTGATTCCCGGAATATACAAGGGTTGGGGCAGGGGCCGGCCTGCCCCGGAGCGGCTCGGGACTTTCGTTTGTCCCATCATGCAGTAAAAAAACTGCTTCTTTTTCCATGGATTTCGGGCGGCGTCTGGTGCAATAAGAGACAGAGTGATTTCCATGGATCAGTGTTATGCACATTAAGCACATCAGCATCGGGCGCCTCACCATTCCTCTCAAGTCCGCCTTCACTACCGCGGTACGGACCACTGCCTCCCTGACGGATCTGGTGGTGACCATCACGACCGTGGATGGCGCCGTGGGGTTTGGCTCCGCAGCCCTGGTGCCCGCTGTCACAGGATACGACGAAGCCGGAGTTTTGGCAGCTTTGGAGCGGCTCACGCTGTTCCTTTTTGAAAACAACCCCGACGGCCCCCTCACTCTCGCACAAAAACTCTCGGAGAAGTGCCTGGAGGCTCCCCCTGCCCTGGCTGCAATGGACACGGCTCTCTACGATCTCGCAGCAAAAAACGCTGGGCTCCCCCTGGCTGCCTTCCTTGGCGGTACGCTTGCACCGATCCCCATCCTGGCGACTGTCTCCCTCGCGGCACCCGAGGTCATGGCCCGCGAGGCCAAGCACCTCCTGGGGCGTGGATTTCAAACCCTGAAACTGAAAGTCGGGAAGGGTGTCACCGATGACCAGGAGAGAATCGAGGCAGTGGCGACACGTGTTCCGCCGAGTATCTCGCTGGTGCTGGACGCGAATCAGGGGTGGAGCCAGGAGGAGGCCCACGCAATGCTCACATGGCTCTCCCGGTGGCCCAATATCAGGCTCCTGGAGCAACCCCTCGCCGCGGCGGATCATCAGGGCCTTGCGGACCT